>CANGOK010000100.1 GCA_947455285.1 Beijerinckiaceae bacterium
ATTGCCGATGACCACGGAGTTTTCGCTCAGCACGGTCTTATTGGAGGAATCCTGACCGTCGCCGCCACCACCGTGGCCGCCTCCACCTCCGCCACCGGGAGGCGGGCCACCGGCGCCCTTCGGGCGTTGGCCTTCCGCACGCTGGGGACGCTCGCCCGACTGCTGCAGATAGGCCTCGACCTCTTCGTGGCTCAACTTGCCATCGCCATTGGCGTCAGCCGCGGTGAAATTGTCGGAAAGCTTGCTCAGCATCGCCGTGCGCTGGCTGTCGGCGGCGCCGATCTGCGCCATTTCGGAGTCGATCTGCTCTTTCGTCAGGCCAGCATCCGGCCCTGCGCGCCCCTTCTGCTTCGCCGGGTCCATCTCTTCGAAGGTCTTGAACACCGCAGCGGCGTCCTCAGCCGACAGACTGCCCGCCGCCACATCTGAGGAAATACGCTCCTGAAGCGCGGCGGCGATCGCCGCCTTGTTGGCAGGCCCGCGCTGGACCATGCCGATCTTTTCAATGGCGCCCTTGACGTCCGCGGCGGCGATGACCGCCTTGTCGGCCGTCAAGCCATTGGCCCGGAGGTTCGAGACCAGCGGGCTTGTCTGATAGAACATCGAGGAGCTGACGGAAGAGATCATGAAAGTCACGCCTGTCGAGGAAGCGCAGAATCTTGCGCGCTCATGAGGCGAACTTGTGCTGGCTTGATTAAAGCCGACTTAAATTCAATGGTTTATGAATTCTTTTCGTGAGCAGAAAGCCCGGTTTTCAGCGAAAAACCGCGTTTACCTTACGGGCGGGAATGATCTGGCTTGGTTAATGAAGGGTTTCAAAGCCAGGACATCTTGCCGAGCTTCCAGAAGAGGCTCGCCCAGACAAAAGCCCCCAGCCCCGCCCCAGCGCTCACGAAGAGCGTCGCGATGAACCGCTGCGTCAGGCCTCGCGCATATTTCGCGCTGATCCGCCAGGCTAGCCACGCGCACCAGAGCGTCGCGCCGCCGAGCAGCAGCACGCGCAGCAGACCGACGAAATCGAGCGCCAGACCTTCGGCGCGCAGCATCGTCACGGTGAGCGAGGAGAGGCCCAGAAACACCCCGCAGCTCGCCATCGGGATCAGGGCCTGCGCGTAGTGATGGAACTGCGCCCACAAGCCGCGCCCACCCGCCAGCGCCGCGCCGAGCAGGCATAGGCACACGGGGATGGCGACCGCCAACATGAAGCCGAGGATGTAGAGGATCAGCACCGCCCCATCGAGCGGGGTCATGACATCGTTCTGTGCGGGATAATTCGTCAGCACGAACCAGGGGAAGATCGGCTCAAGCGGCCAGAAGATGTCCTTGTCGACAAGCCATTCCGCGAAGACCTGCTTCAGCCGCACATAGGTCGGGCTCGCGGCCCAGTGGAAGGCGCCGGCGGCGAGGCCCATGAGGCCGAACACGATCAGCATCGTGTCCCAGGGCTTGGGCTTCTCGCCGGCCACATCGACGATTTCGGCGTTGGGCGACCGGCGCGAGAGGGTCACCGCGCCTCGGAAGCCGCTGCAGCGCCCGCACATATGGCAATGGCTCGCCCCGCGCATGGTCTTCACCGCAACGAGCGGCGCGCAGTTGAGGGTTTCGGACTGGGAGCCACGCGGCTTCGCCCAATCCAGCCATGCGCCCGTGTCGACGCGGAAATGGAAGGGCGCGAGCTTGGAGATCAGGGCGAAGACGCCGGTCACAGGGCAAAGATAACGGCACCAGACCCGCTTGTTGCGGCCCCAGAGATAACCCACCACCATGGCCGCGCCAGTCGAGCCGCCCAGCACCACAAGCGCGGGCCCGGGGTATTGGTAGACGCTAGTCATCTGGCCGTAGACGGTGGTGCAGGCGAAGGCGACGAAGGGCCAGCCGCGCCACTGGATCCATTTGGGCACCGCAAGCCCGCGCCCGCGCTCGGCGACCGTCTCCGACAGCGCGCCCTCGGGACACAGCACGCCGCACCACAGGCGCCCCACGAGCGCCATGCTGACCAGCACGAATGGCCACCAGATTCCCCAGAAGGCGAACTGGGCGAAAAGGGTGAGGTCGCTCCAGATATGCGCGGCGCGCCCCGGCAGCGGCAGCAGCGCGGGCGTGACGATGAGAAAGGCGTAGACGCCGACGACCACCCACTGCAGGCGCCTTATGAGCGCCTGATGCGTCTTCAACCATTCGCCGGCCTCAGCCAGCCAATGGTCGAATGCTGCAGTCTTCGTGGATGCGTTCAGCATCGTCACCCGGCCTTCGCGCGTGGACGCAACAGCCAGACCATGGCGGCCCAGTAAAGCGCCAGCACCAGAACCTGCGCGAGATCAGGCCGCGCGCGATAGCCCGAAAGCCCTGCGATGAGCCCCCCGACGGGGCCGGTGTCCGGCAGGATGTGGGACGTGTCCCAGAGCCTGCCCGAGAGGGCCGGCAGAAGATCAAGCCCCATGAGCTTGTCGGCTGCGGTCACGAGCAGCGCGCCAGCAAGCAGCAACAGCATCGTCTCGGTGATCCGGAAGAAGGTGCGCCACGACAGGAAGCGCCCGCCAAGCTGCAACAGGGCGTAGGTGCCGACCGCGATGGCGAGGCCGAGAGCGGCGGCTCCGATGGAAGCGCCCAACGCTCCGTCACGCGCAGCTGCGATTGTGCCCGCGAGGAAGACGACCGTCTCGCTGCCTTCTCTGGCGACCGCGATGGCCGCCAGCGCGAATACGCCCCACCAATTGTTTTGATCAGCCGCGCCCTGCAACGAGCCTTCAAGATCTCGCTTGAGCGTGCGGCCATGCTTGCGCATCCAAAAGACCATCTGAACGATGAGGACGGCGGCGAGCAGGATGAGGCCGGTTTGATAAAGCTCCATCGTATCTGGATCAAGCGTATCGCCGAGGCTCACAAGCCCCGCGCCAAGCGCGATGGCGGCGACAAGGCCGCCGGTCACGCCCGCCCAAAGAAAGAACTTCCCGCGACGCCCTGCCCCGCCCTGCTGGGAAAGCCAGGCGTTGAGGATGCCGATCACGAGCAGCGCTTCGATGCTCTCGCGCCAGACGATGAAGACGATGTTGCCGAGCTGCGAGGACATTATTTGGCGACCAGAACGGAGGGGGGCGTGTCGAGATGGAAGTCGTCGAAGAATTCATATTCGCCCGGATCTAGCGAACGAATAACGAGACTTGATGACGCGCCCGGCGCCAGCACCTTCTCCTTGCGCAATTCCTTGCTTTCGAATTCTGCGGGCGTCGAGCCCGTATTGACGAGCTCCAGCAAGATGCGCGTCTTGGCTGGCACCTCAATCCGTTTCGGCGTGACGACGCCGTCCTTGAATTCGATACGGAAGGACGGGTCTTCGGCGCGCGCTGTCGCCCCCGCCAGAAGGGCGAAGGCGAAGGTGGCGACCAGAACCGAAAACTTGCGCATGGAAGTCCTCATGAGAGCCTAGAATTTCAGACTTGTGCGCACCCCAACGACCGTGGCGTTGCGAAGGGCGCGATTGGGATAATAGGGGTCAGCAGCGCCGCCGTTCGGACGCATCACATACTGGACATTGGGCTGCAGCGTCCAGCCGGGTGCGATCTGCGCCGAATAGGTGGCTTCGATCACCGCTTCGGACGAACGGATCGGCGCACGAACCACGTTGTAGTATGCATTTTCGCGATCAAGCCCGCGCGTGGCGTCGCCAATGCGAGCATAGGCGAAGGCGACGCCAAAGGCGTCATCAGGACGGCTTGCGATCATGCCGCTGAAGTTGACGCCAGCGTCCGCGTAAAAATCGACCAGATTACGGTCGCCGGGCGCCCCAGCGATGCGAGCGAAGACGCCAACGCCCTTGGCCGGATCGTCAGCAAGCCGATAGACCTGCTGCTCCAGCACGCCGTAGACGCCGTGATCGCCGCGCAGACTACGCGCATCGCCAGTACTTGCGGGATTGGCGAGCGAGCGCCCCACGATGTCGTAGCGCAGATTCTCAAAGCGGCCGAAGTGAGTCCAGACACCAAGCTTGGCGACGCCCGAAAGCTTGGCGGGATCTTTCTCGTCGCCGTATTTGAACTGCGCCTCGCTGATGACGAGCGCGGGATCGCTCACGCGGAAATTGAGGCCGTAGCGATTGTTGACCTGCGGGTCGAGGGCGCGCGGATTCGCCGGATTGCCATTGAAGACGCCCAGCAGCACGGTGATCTTTTCGGTAGGATAAAAGCCCAGCCTGACGCCCGGCGTCGCCAGGGGATAGGCGGGGCCGCCCCCGGGCAGATCGCCGGCGGTGATGGTCGGCCAGCCGAAGGTTCCGTTGATGAAGAGACCGGCGTAGCTGCTGGTCAGGAACTCGGTGTCGGCGCCCAACTGACCTCCCCGCACGGCGACTTTGCCATCGAGCAGCTTCTGTTCAAGCCACGCCTCATAGAGACGCGTCGAGGGCAGCGCTTCGACATTGCTGACCGGCATCAGATTGCCGACGAAGGAGCGGGTGAGGCCAGATCCGTGAATCTGGTAAGCGTTGGCGTGCGCCGCCGCGCCCGTCCAGCCAGCCGCCTTCTCAAGATCAGCATCGATCACGAGTTCAAGACGACCGCTGTAAGCGGAGCCCGTGCGCGCGCCGCCACGCGTGGCGTTCAGGAAATCGCCGATATAGTTCAGCTGATATTTAACGCCTCGCTCCCACAGGGCCGCGCGCAGCCCACCGGGGTCGGCAAGCACGGGAAGTCCCGTGCCCAACGAACCCTCAGGCAGCCACTCGGGACGCTCATCCGCAGCGAAAGCGGGCGCGCCAGCAAGGCACAGGCTGGCGGCAAGGGCTTTGGCGCGGACGCTCGTCTTCGTGGTTGCGAGGCGTGTCATATCAGTAGGCGCCCTTCTTGCCGGTTCCGGCGTAGGTGAATTCATACTGCAC
Organism: Beijerinckiaceae bacterium; assembly: GCA_947455285.1. Taxonomy (GTDB): domain Bacteria; phylum Pseudomonadota; class Alphaproteobacteria; order Rhizobiales; family Beijerinckiaceae; genus Terripilifer. The sequence continues at coordinate 4,874 of CANGOK010000100.1, forward strand.
AGTGAATGGCGCGAACCATGCCGCAACGCCAGTCTCCTTGTCCACATGGCGGCCGAAATGGCTGTGGGCGCTGGGCGGAGAGATGGTGAGCTTGAGCTGATACTTGCCCGGGCCCATCAACTTCACGTTATCCCCGTAGTGAGGACCATCGTTCGCGACCATAGGCATGAACTCGCCCTTGCGGACCGTGGTGTCGCCAGCCTTGGTCAGTTCGTAGGAGACGCCAAGATAGGGGATCCAGTCGCCCTGAGCGAAACCGTTCTTGTTGTCCTTGGCAGCCTTGATGTCAGCCTCGAGGTGCACGTCACTCGTCTTGGCGTCGCCCATCATGCCGGCAGGCTCCATCTCGATGGGCTGCAAATAGACCGCTGCGACCTCCATTCCGGCGACATTCTGCGGCTTGCCAATGGGATATTCTTTCGCGGCAAGAGCAGAGCCGCTCAGCATCAACAACCCAAGTGCAAAAACAGAATGTTTCATGAAAACCTCCTAATCGACGCAAAGCGCATCGCATGCTTTGTTTTGCGATTGACCGTCAGTTAGGTCAAGCAATCCGGGCTCCATTTTAGCCATTCTAAATAAGGCCCTGGTTTATACGAATTCTAAAGAAGACCATTCTTGCAAAGGCTTGCGAATGACGAGCCCAGATCTTTGCGGCGAAGCGAAGGAAAGGATTGATTAACCATAATGCGCCAGTTTGGGACGCCGGATCGTGGCCCAGCTTCCGGCGGAATCTCGCCACAGGTTTCGCCTAAGCCTGCGCGCGATCTGCTTGAACTCAGGGGTATGAACGATTGCAGCCAGATGGCGGACCCAGCTTCGGCGCGAGGTTGTCAGGCGCGGCCTTTAGCCTTGGCCTGATCGCCTGCGTCATCGCCACACCCGCTTTGGCGGGCGGCAAGGCCGAAGCGCCCGTGCCTTCGGCGACGCTCGCGCTGATGGCGCAGAAGAACATGGCGCCCAATGCGCCCATCCTCGTGCGCAGCTACAAAAAGGAATCGGTGCTTGAAGTCTGGAAACAGACGCGGGAGGGGCGCTACGCGCTGCTCAAGAGCTTTCCGATCTGCCGCTGGTCCGGCCAGCTTGGCCCCAAGCGTAGACAGGGAGATCGCCAGTCGCCGGAGGGGTTCTACTCCGTCACGCCCCGGCAGATGAATCCCAACTCAGCCTATCACCTGTCATTCGACACGGGTTTTCCCAACGGCTACGACCGCGCCCACGGCGCCACTGGCTCAGCGCTTATGGTGCATGGCATCTGCTCATCCGCAGGCTGCTACGCCATGACCAACCAGCAGATCGGCGAGATATACGCCCTTGCGCGCGATGCGCTCGCATCGGGCCAGAGCGCCTTTCAGATGCAGGCCTATCCCTTCCGCATGAGTGCGGAGAACATGGCGAAATATCGCGCCGATCCCAACATCGATTTCTGGCGCCAGCTGAAGGAAGGCCACGATCATTTCGAAGCCACAGGCGAAGAGCCACGGGTGAGCGTGATTGGCGCACGTTACGCATTCAGCGCACGCACGCCTGCGCTTGAGACGAACGCGCGCGCCTATCACGCGCAAGAAGAGGCGCGCACGGCTGAACTCGCTAAGGAAGGCGGCGCGACGATCCGCACGACCTATGCCGATGGCGGACAAAACGCGATCTTCATGGCCATGATGAAGGCGGGCGCAAATCTCGGCGAAGTCAGTCGCCCCGAGGCTCTGGCCTATGCCGGCCGCGATGTGATCCTGACGCCTGCGCGTCCAGCGCAGACAATCGTCGCAGCAAAGCCCGCCGTCATGACGGTTGCGGCTGTCGCGCAGGCGGCGCCGACGCCTGAGTCACAGCCGCTCAAGGCGCATAGCCTGATGAGCGGCGCAGAGCCCATTCTCGATAGCACGCTCAGCCCGCGCCCCTGGACCATGAACGGCGTCTAGAACGACGATTGCGCCGAAAATTCACGCCCCGGCGCGCCATTCGCATTGAGATGCGGCAGGCGGCGCAACATGAAGGCGACCTGCGTGCGGTTGGAAGCGTGAAGCTTCTTCATCACATTGCGTAAGTGCACCTTCACAGTGCTCTCGGATATGCCAAGCTCGTATGCGATGATCTTGTTCTGCAACCCCTGACGCAAGCGATGCAGCACTTCGATTTCGCGCGGCGTGAAAGACGTCTCTTGGTGGCTAGCAAGCTCCAACGTTTCAGCGCGCAGAGTGAGCGGCGCCGAAGCAGGCGCCGGATCACGATCAGCCCCGCACCAAAGGCTAGAAGGCGCGAATCGCCCTCCCGCCAAGGCATAATGCAGCGCCGCCATGGTGGCCTCGATCGAGCTCTCTGCGGTTATGAGGCCACTCACCTTGCGCGTGATCAGCCTCGCCACTGTGTGCGCATCGCCATTTTGCAGCACCGCCACAACCGGGATGTCGGGAAACCGTGACAAGATGGAATTAAAAGGCTTGAGAATGGCGTCGAGGTCGGACTCGTCGGCCGGAATGGGAACCAGAATCATATCCGCATGCCCCTCGACTTCGCTCCCATCATGCGCGGGAATGAAGATGAATTCAGGCGCCCTCTTTTCAATCGCCTTTCGAAGTGCGTCGATGATGAGCGACGGACGATAGATTACAAAACGGCCTTGTGAACTTGGCTCTATTGCGGTCACAGCGGACTCCTGTGTTTTTGATTTCAGGGATGGTTTTTACTCGCAGGCGTTTGCGCCATTAGCGATGTGATGGTCTCTGCGGGAAAATAGCTGCCGCCAGCGATGACGAGCCGGATGGCTGCGATGAGCAATTCAATGCGGGCGTTGGCGCGCACGAGGCCCATGGCGCCGCATTCAACAGCCTCCATCGTTTCACTGCTTTGGTCGCGGTTGGTTATGAAGAGAACCGGCGGTGCGGGAACATCGACCTCCAGGCGAAGAAATCCGACCGCCTCGCTTATTGTCACGCCATGCAGGTTGAAGATGATCAAGGCGACATCGGCGAGCGTCTCTGGAGGATAATCCGAAGGTCGGAGACCCAGAATTATAAACTCCGGGCAAAGGTCCTGGATGATTTCCGTCATGCAATCGCGCGTCAGACGCAGATCGTCGAGGAACAGAATAGCGGCGTTTCCATCGGCCATGTCGGCTGTGGCTTTGATGTCAGAGCCAGTTGCAGAAATGTGTCGCGCTAAGCCGTGCTCGACGCCATCCACAAGGCGGCATCCGTCTCCGCTATTGCTGGCTTGCGATTGCTTGGGGGCAAAAAAATTCTCCTGCAAGAACCCCTCCTGCCTGTGCATCAGGTCCACGCTTGCATTTAGGCCCTCGCTCACGGCTCGCAATCGTCAAAGCATGGCTTTAAGGAGGATCAATCGAGCGGATTTATTGGTACGCCATGCGCAAAACCGGGCGCCTGAGGCGCCGATGAATCAGGAGCCTGCCACTTCCGACTTGCATCATTTAATAGAGGCTTGGTCACGTTTGATTGTTGCGCGGGAACCGAAACCGGCTTCACATTCTGCGGCGACGCCACTGGCGATCCCTGAGGTTTTCCGGGCGAACGAATGACCGCAACCTTTGTCTTGGGCTTTTGCGCTTCGACTTTTCGTTGCGAGCGTTCGATTTTCATAAGGGGGCGCGAGGGCGCGCGTTGCGCATTCTCCACCGAAAGAGCGCCATTGGCGCCGATGAACATATTGCGCTGTTCGCCATAGTCGCTGCGCACAGCCACGCGATAACCTTGACCAGCACGCACTGGCGTCGTCGCGACATGCCAGCCCGGCGCAAGCTGGATGGCGCCGCGCGCGGTGTTGATCTGTTGGGGTGCGCCGAAGCCCGGGAAAAACTGCGCCTGCGCCCGGTCAATCGCGGGCGACACCGCAGCAAGAACCGTGAGAGCGAAGTAGGTTGGGAGGCGGGGAAAGCCTTCAGACACGCGGCGACACCTCCTGAGCGCTGCTGCGGGAACGGACGAATACGCCTTTGGTTCCGCAAAGCGATCAGGAGAACGACCGTAAGACCAGCTTCACCAGCTGATCTGAGCGCCGTTTGGATGGATGATCTGGCCCGTGATGTAGGAAGAGCGATCGCTGAGGAGGAAGTCCACCACAGCAGCGACCTCCTCGGGCTGACCGAGCCTGCCCATGGGCACTCGCGCTGCGCGCGCAGTTCGCAGAGGCGCCCATTCTTCTTCAGTGCGGCCCGCTCGCAGCATGGGCGTTTCGATTGGGCCGGGTCCGACGGAATTGCAGCGTATGCCGAAGGGCCCAAATTCCAGCGCAAGCGACTTCGTCAGAGAGTAAATCGCGGCCTTGGCTGCGGCGTAGGATGCGCCATCGGCCTTGCCGCATATGGAATAATCAGAACCCGTCGTCACGATCGCGCCTTCGCGACGTTCGCACATCTGCGGCAAGACAGCCTTTGTGCAAAGGAACACGCCCTTCACATGGGTCTTGATCAGCAGGTCCCAGCTGGCTTCGGAGATCTTGTGCACAGGCTCCTTGATGCTCACGCCTGCGTTGCAGAACATCGCATGAATAGGCCCTGCTTCGCGCTCCGCCTGCGCCATCATGGCGGCGATCTCATCAGCTTTAGTGACGTCTGCGCCATAAGCGAAAGCGCTCGCTCCAGAAGCATTGAGAGCCTTGGCGGCCTCCGTTGCGCGCGCTGCATCCTTGTCCACGATGATGACGCGCATGGATCGCGCCAGACGTTTGGCCGTCGCAAGGCCGATGCCGCTGGCGCCGCCGGTGATGAGCACGGTCTTCACGCGCATCTCCATAAGATCAGGATCAAAACAGATTGGCTCCGCCGCTCACGCGCAGGTCCTGCCCCGTGACATAGGAACTATCGTCTCTCAGCAGGAACAGAACCGCATTGGCCATGTCTTCGGGCTGGCCGATGCGACGAAGCGGAACCTTCGCGGCCTTGGCGTAGACTTCTTCATCGCTCGCATGGCCGCGCGGCATGGGCGTGTCGGTGACGCCGGGCGACACGACATTGACGCGAACGCCCTCACGCGCCGTCTCGAGCGCCAGCGAACGCGCCAACCCCAGCACGCCTCCCTTACTTGCTGCGTAATGAGCGCCGTTGACGGAGCCAGAACGCGCGATGGAAGAGGAGAACAGAACGATGCTGCCCCTGCCTTGTCGGCGCATGGCGGGCAGCACCGACTGGCAGGCGAAGAAGGCGCCTTTCAGATTGATGTCGAGATGACGATCAAATGTTTCCTCGTCCAACTCGAGATAGGGCGTGCGCGTGATGATGCCTGCGCAGGCGACAAGGCCCGCGATGGCGTGGCCACGCGCTTCCTCGCCCGCGACGGCGGCGTTGAGCGCAGCCGCATCGCGCACATCAAGCGCAGCAAAATGAAGGTTGGGGCTATCGATTTCCGTCAACCGCCCGGGCGCAAGATCGCAGGCGACGACGCGGTAGCC
>CANGOK010000101.1 GCA_947455285.1 Beijerinckiaceae bacterium
GGCTTTAACTGACCCAGCAGGCGGCAGATGGTTTTGACGATTTCAATGTTTGGCTTCTCGTTCCAGCCACCCACATTGTAGGTCTCGCCGGGGCGCCCGCGCGAGAGGACCTCGCGGATCGCTGAGCAATGGTCTGTCACATAGAGCCAGTCGCGGACCTGCATGCCGTCTCCATAGACCGGGAGCGGCTTTCCAGACAAAGCGTTCACAATCATAAGGGGAATAAGCTTTTCCGGGAACTGAAAGGGACCATAATTATTACTGCAGTTTGTGGTCAAAACCGGGAGACCAAAGGTGTGACGCCAAGCGCGCACAAGGTGATCACTGGATGCCTTGCTTGCGGAGTAAGGGCTATTGGGTTCGTATGCATTCGCCTCTGTAAAGGCTGGATCAGCGGGGGAAAGGCTCCCATAGACCTCATCCGTGCTCACATGCAAAAATCGAAAGTTAGCCGCCTCATCGCCTTTGAGCCCCGACCAATAGGCGCGCACCGTCTCAAGGAGGCGGTAGGTCCCCACAACATTCGTCTGAATGAACTCGCCAGGCCCATGGATCGAGCGATCTACATGGCTCTCGGCGGCAAAGTTGATGACGGCCCTGCAATGGTATCGGTTCAAGAGGGCTGATATCGCCCCCTCGTCCGCAATGTCAGCCTTCACGAACAGATGACGTCGGTCTCCATCGATAGACGAGAGATTGGATAGGTTTCCAGCATAGGTGAGCTTGTCTACATTTATGACTAATTCATCGTGGTGATTTAGCCAATCGAGAATGAAGTTCGAGCCAATAAAACCCGCGCCGCCCGTCACCAGGACTGCCATCAGAATTTACCCAAGACGAATGCGGCTGACATGCCAATATTGCCAATGAAGGTCTGCCGGTAAAAAGGATTGCTCAGTCCGCTCAGGATGCGTCTGGACAATCTTTCTGACCGGATCGCCTCGAACTCACTCAGGAGCCTCATACTGTCGAGGGTGAGGCTCGGCCGTGCACGGCCAAGGCAGGCGACCTTGACGTCATTCCACGCAGCAAAGCCGCCCCCCATCAACATCTTGAGGCGGTGAAATCTTGCTTGCATGCCCTGGTTCTCACCAATCAGATTTCCGACGTGCTGGCGGTAGTAGATCGAGGGCTGTGCGTCATAAATGAGACGCCCCCCAACACCGGTCACGAGTTGATAGGCCCACCAGTCGTGTGATACCGGGGTCAGGTTCGCGTAGCACGCCATCAAGTCCCGCGCGGCCCTGTTCAAGACCATTGTATTGGCGCCGGCAATGCTTTGTACCAGGGCATTGGCGAATGATGGCGGCCTTGAGAAGAGAGGCGAGAAGGTTCCCGTCCTTGCGCCGTTACGATCGATCATCTCCGTGCGCGAGCAGTAGACCGCCGGCACATCGGAACGAACGGCGCGCAGGTAAGTAAGGGCCCGCTCCAGCTTGTCCTCCATCCACACGTCGTCCTGGTCACTGAAGGCATAGTAGTCGGCCCCGATTGTCTGGTCGCCTATCAGCGACTGAAAGTTGGCGACAAAGCCTTCACGCGGCCCCTGAAGGAGATACGTCCGGCTCCTCCCCACTTTGGAGCGCCAGTCTTCAATGATTTCAGGAGTGTCGTCGCGCGACCCGTCATCGGAGGCCCACACGCTCCAATTCTTGTGGGTCTGAACCTCGAACGACGCGAGTTGTTCTTTCAAAAATTCGGCGCCATTGAACGTGGCGAGCAAGATCGCGACGCGTCCGCCAAATTCTTCTGCCGCCCTGCGCCAACCAGACACCTAAATGCACACCCTCAATTCTGGCAAAGCCCCGCAGCAAATACCACTCAAGCGCAACCCCTGTTCGAACTCGCATGCGCGATAACGGCCCACATCACGCGCACCACCACCAACAAATTCACCGCCTCACCGCCACAATCGACAATGACGCAATCGAGAGCCCGAGCAGTCGGTCATCCACATTGTTCAAGCCAACGTTCATTGGAGACTTCGCGTCAGGAAACAACATCTTCATGACGACCACGTCACCCTCAAGAAAAAACGAGAGCGGCCCTTCGAAGCGAATGTCGTTTCTAGGCACTTCAAAGGAAATGGCTTTGCGCCCAAGGATGGAATACCGGCTGGAGCGAAAGAAAGATCCCTCAATCTTTAAGTCAAAGTCCGTGGGCCGGGCGTCCTTAGGAAAATCGGCGATCCTGAACGCCAGGACCGCCTCGCGACCGCAAGACCACACGCCGCTCTCCTCGGGTGGACACCACCCCAAGACAGCAGGAACATGATCCTTCGAACCTAACCCAAACAACAGCCCAAATTGCAGCTTGGGAAAATTGAAAGCGGGTATAGCAGCGCCACTCGTTGCCAAGTCACGCCTGAGGATTGCATCATCATCATTCGTGACAAAATTCTGGCTCACACCATCGATCATATAGTGATGAAAGCGTCGCAGGGACGGCAGGCCTAAGAACCAGACCCCGAAGACAACCGCCACACCCATTCCAAGCCATATACGGGTACGAAGACGCCTCGCATTCCGTTCCATCTCCACCTTGCGTTCAGCAAAAGGGTCGGGGAGGGGATTGCGCCGTAAATAAGACTTTAAGTCGACCACAAATGCTTCAAGTTCAAGCGCTAATTGCATCGAGGGCAGCCCCCTCTCTGACAGGAGCTGCCAGTAAACGGACACAGCCCTTGCCATTAAAGCGGCTCGCTGTTCCTCAGTCGTAATTCTTAAGTCGTCATGTAGCCGATTTAAGACGACCCGCAGCTCCCAGGAACTGTAAGGTCTGGGCTGCTTAGCCATCCTCACATGACTTTATTTTGAAGGCCACGCCGCGAACCAAAACCTAACCCGTGTAGGGTGAGCGAAGGCAAAGGCCCCTATAATGAGAGCTTCAAGGCTCACTCTTTGCGCCCTTCGGCCTGCCCTTCCCGCGCCCCTTGCGAGAGGAGGCGATACGCAGCAATTCTGCGTCAAATTCCCCCGCCGTCACGGCACCAGCAAAATCCTCAGCGAGGACAGCCAACGCAGAAAAATCGGGAGCCGGGACACCACCATCAGGACCAAATAGGAATTCGTTTCCAAACCGGGGCGTAAAATAAAGCTTCCCCGAAGCCTCTCGCCAAAATTGGCGGGGCCGACGACCGCCAACCGTTGGAAGTGGATCACCAGCAGCCACAACCGAAATCAGCACCGACTGGGCCCTCAAGGCCCCCACCAATTTCTCCCTCAATAACTCTACAGGGCTCTTGGCGATGCGCGATGCCTTGGTCGCGACAGGAATTCCCTCTACTCGGTGCCTTTCGAGAAAACTCTTCGCCATCTCTTGCCCCCTCACATTGACCACTGCTCCGCATTGCGGGTGAAAGATCACCCGCTGACAACAGTCGATGGCTATAGCTATGCCTAAATTTTCGGCTGCCCGCAATCACTTTTTAACGTCACAATGTAGCAGGTGGGAGTGAGTAGAATTTCGGAGAAAACTCTCAAAAATCGAGCAGGCAACCATAGAATAATCAATGTAGAACGAGATTCCATTAAAATGATGATTCAAAAATATTTCAATCGCATTGTAATTGCGAAATTTTTTAAAAAATAAATCCTTAAATTCAGTTAATATTTTCGATAACACTGTCCGTTTCCAATTTCGGTATTATGAACGCTCAAACTTTTTGGAGGCCGTGGGCAGAGATTTTCACACGCTGCAGCCCACCCAAAAATTCGACTAAAATCAGAGCTCTTCTCATGTCACTAGGTTCCATAAATACACCCTCTAAACCGGCGAATGGCCCCTCCAGAATCTGAACGCGGTCGCCGCTCGAGAACCGGTCGCTGCCAAACCGAATGTGATGGTCATCCCCCTCCGCCGATCTGAGGTAATTAATAATACTATCCGGTACTCTCGTTGGGTACTGGCCGCCAACCAGTGAAATGACGCCCGACACACGTCTCATTGCCTGGAGGGGCAAACCGGCATCGGCGGAACGAGCAAAAAGATATCGGGGAAACAGGGGCCGCACTTCTACTGACTTATGCCGAGCGTGTTTGATCTCACGAAGATAAGTCGGAAAGTATACTTCGTAACCTTCATTCTTTAAATTTACGGCAGCGACGGCCTCCCGACGTGGGGCGCTATAGATACAAACCCAGGAAAAAGCTTCGGCCTCCCGCATATCAAGTCACAATCCGACAGCGGGAACATTCACAGATCACGACCCAAATCCTTAGCTTCGGCAACGACGCCGCGCGTGACAAGTTGAGCATATCCGCCAATAATGACCGCGGCCCACCACCACGTCTGCCATAAACCATGTGAAACCATTGCGATAAAATGGAAGGACGCCAAGAAACCGCAGAATGAGGCCCGGTCTGCTGCGGGCTCGGGCATTTTTGGTAAGATCAAAAATACGGAAATTAAAAAAGCCAAACAGACCCCAGGTACACCTAATTCAACCCATATTTGAAGAAAGTTATTGTGCGGATGCCACCAGTTCAATCCACTTTGAATTTCCGGCGAGGCACCCTGATAAAAACTTGTGAGTTGCGGCGCTGCTGAGGCGCCAAGTCCCCATCCCCACGGCTGACCTGCCAACCCCATCAGGCTGAAGGAATGCCAAATTTGAAGCCGCTCATTAGCGTGCCCCGCCGACCAAATGGCGGGGACCAAATCGTGAGTGAAGTTGAAGACATCCGTGGCGAACATAGAGACTGACCAAACAGCCAGCAATGAAACTAGGGCAAGGATGCGAACTGCATCTCTCGACAAAACGAATCCCACACCATAAGCAAACAATCCAACTAAGATTGCTATTTTCGCCGTCTCGCTCTCGCTGACAAAGATCGCCGATATCAAAATGGCAATTGCCGCCACCCGCAACAGGTTTACTCCCTCCACCTTCACGTTAAGAAGGCCCCACGGCAACAAAAGCAATGTCACCAATACCATATTGTACAAATAAGGCTCGAATTTGAAGGAGAACAATAAATGAAACTGCCCCCCCGAAGATAAGTCAACTAAAGTAATTGCAGATCCGGTCAAAATACCAATAGTCAACCATAACCGCGAATGTAGATGCGGAGGAGTTGAATAAAGCAAAGAGCCACAAAAAACCATGGCTGCGCATAAAAAAAGCTGCGCTATTCCCCGGAATGGCCAAGTGGACCAGAACGCTGATATCAAACACCAAAGAATAAAAAAACTGAAACTTTGAAAACTTATCTTTGATGATAAGCTTCGAAAACGCTCATTCAATCTTTTCGTTGCTATCAAAGCAAGTACACTACACACCCCCGCCAAAGCTAATGCTACTGGCGCCGCCCGGCGAACCAAAGGTAAAATTAATGGGAGAAGAAGAAGCAAGCCGAAGCTAATAATATAAACAAATAGGCGCTCAATTCGGTCGGAGTAATCCACCCCGCCCCCTCTGAGTAACGACTTCGGTGATAGGAATCGAGACAAATACTGCACGTTTACCTCGAACCCGCCGATGCATCGGACATTTTGCCAGACAGAGGGACATAGATCCCGTTCAATAAATTAATCGCGCCAACTCTGTTTTTACGGGAAACTTCTAAGCCGAGGGCTGCAATAAATTCATCTCCAAGTTGCCCCGTTATTTCAGAGGAAATTACTCTCTCGATACCAGCTATCTCTGTTTTTTCACAAATTTCGTTATCCCCGACGAGTTTCTCTTCGAGCCGCTCACCAGCCCGAAGACCGGTAAAAATAACATCAATATCAGTCCCAACACTCAATCCTGACCATTCAATCAACTGGCAAGCCAATTGATATATCGGAATTTGTTCACCCATGTTAAGGACAAAAGTATCGTGCCCATCTTCTGCTAGGCCACAAGTCGCAAGCACAAGTTCGCAAGCCTCACGAGCGGTCATAAAGTACCGAACAACATCAGGATGCGTAATAGTCAAGGGCCCACCCCTAGCAATCTGACTTAAGAAAATAGTCGAAACTGAGCCACTGGACCCGAGCACGTTCCCAAAACGCACAGAATGCCAAAATGAACCAGTTGGGCTGGGCAAAAATTTTACTAGCGCTTCACCACATTGCTTGGTAAGACCTAGGATACTTGTTGGATCGACCGCCTTGTCTGTCGATATATTCACTAATATCTTTATGTCAGCCTCATAAGCTGCCCGTAAAACATTAAAGGTACCGAAGACATTGGTCTTGATAGCCTCTGTCCAATGCTCTTCAACCAGGTCGAGATGTTTGAGCGCCGCAGCATGAACCAAAATATCGGGCACCGTATTGACGCAGATGTCCAACACTTCACAATAGTCGCGAACATCACTTAAAATTGGCTTAACTACGCAATTTGGATAGTCACGACGAATCTCCAGACAACGCGTCTGCAACCCAAGCTCACTGATATCGCATAGAATGATTTCCAAAGCGCCAAATGCTGCCGACCGGATAGCGATTTCTCCCCCAATAGAGCCGCCACCACCTGTAATCAAAATCCGCTTCCCAAGAACAGCTCGTTCAAGAAACGAGGAGGGTACCGAATGCGTGTCTCTAAACAAAAGATCTTCAAAAGAAACTTCCGATTGAGCGCCGAATTCGACAGAATCGAACTTTCGTATTGATATGCCAAGCCGCATGGCTACAGCCCTCAGTCGCCGCAATTCCTCTAACCTACCAAGCAAGGCTGGAGAAATAATGACTGTATCGACATCTAGGCCGCCAGCTCGGACGGCTTTCAAAGCTTCTTCAAAGTCATTAGTATCACCAAAGATCCTGACGCCGCGAATATTGAGAATATTTCGTCCCCCGGCGAGCAAAAGCGCCCCGACGATCTCGGTCCTGTAAGGACCTTGTTCACATAAACGGATAAAGCCCTCAACCTCTCCAATGGTTCCGACCAATAGAGACGATCGAGTGTATCGAGAAACGGCTCCAGAATTTCTTATAAGATGTCGGATATAACGAAAGACAACACGGCCTAAACATTGGATTCCGAGGGCGAAAATACTTGCACCAATAAAGACCCTCACTTCTGCATAAAAAAGGGGCTCAGGCTCGGAGATGTGGTAGATCATACGCGCAGAGAGTGCGACGCAAAGAACGATAGAATGGACACGGATTAGAGCCACGAAATCAAGCAGAGACGCGATACGCCAAAGCGTCGAGAACACCCCAATATACCAAGAAACAAGTAATGAGATTAACGTGTGTATTGCAGAAAATTTTATTACTATATGCATGGAAGAAAGTATAAGATCAAACGGAAATACGAATAAAAATGAAAAGACACACCCAATCCACGCGGCAGATAGATCATGACAGACCACAAGCGTGTCTTTAACGAAACGCCCCCATACCTGCTTTTTTTCATTTCTCATGATATCGCCATTTTTATGATGTGATATCTATCATGTTTATTGAATATGTTCAACGAATAACTACTCCCCCGCCAAAAAAAAAATTATATAAAATAAGTTACGAAAGAAACATAATTTTTCTTTAGTAATTAAAAATTACCTATTGTTTCCACTATTGTTTATTTAAGATTTGTTATATTCATTACTCGCCCAATTCAATATCCCTTGCTGACTTGAGACTGCGGGCTTCCATCCAGCCCGTAGCAATTTACCTGGACGCGCCACCAGAGGACGCGCTGCAAGCATCGCGGAGTCGGCTACGCCAACCCATTTTGCGATTTTTATAATTACCTCGGGCGGAAAGGGTAGCAGCATTGCCCGACGGCCTAGTCCCCGACGGAAAAGCGACACAACCTCCCGAAGGCTGAGTGGGTCTGGATCAGATGCTGTAAAGATCCCACGCAAATCCTCCTCAATTGCAAAGACAACCATTGATGTAATATTTTCAATAGAAGCGTAGGAACGGCTCGCCAAAAAACTGCCAAACGGCAAAGGGAGGCGAGAACACGCTAGCTTGGCTAAAAAGTTGAGGTTAAATTTGCAATTGGGCCCATATACCGGGACCGGCCGCAAGATACAGGCGTCTGACCTGATCACGGACAGAGCTGCTTCAGCCTCCAGTTTGCTGCGGCCATACGCATCCTCAGGACACGGATGAGTGTCATCAAGCACCTCATGCTGGCGCCATGCGCCGACTTGAGCACGTATGGAAGAAAAATAGATAAGCTTTTGGGTTGGTCCAAGCGCCTGCGCTAGCTTCACAACTGGAACTGTATTAACCCGCTTCAGAGATACGGGATCTACATCCCGCGTATGAGCAATACCCGCTAGGTGAATGACAACATCTACCCCTTGGAATAGCATCAACCAGTCAACGTCATTTATATCTTTGATTTTTACGACTTCTGCGCCGTATGATACATTTTCGCTTCGCGTGACGGCGATAACGTGATAACCTTGCCTCATTAGTGCAGGAACAAGATGAAGGCCGATAAAACCAGTGCCTCCTGTAACAAGTACGCGCTTCTTATGCATTACGTTCACTCGCTAATGAGGACAGCAACGCCATTACGCAACATAATGCCCCGCCCAGAAGACAGAGACCTATAAACAAATTCACCCCAATGGCTGCATAGGCTAAAAGGCACAAAATCAGATTGCAAAGGCCTATACGAGCCAGGATTGACCAATTTGACTGGCCCGCATCGAGAGCCCTCTGATAATAGTGCTGCCTGTGAGCCTCCCAGAACCGCTCCCTTCGATATATCCGCTTTATTAGCGTCACACCCGGATCAAGAATAAAATAAAGCGGCATCATCAACGAAGGTATAGTTCCAATTTTGTTCGAAAGATTCCACAACAGTACCGCTACGAGAAACCCGAGCAATACACTCCCCGCATCTCCTAGAAAGATCCCGGCTGGCGGTCTATTGTAGATTAAAAAAGCAGACAGTGGTCCCAGAACTAGAGCCGCGAAAACTCCGCTTTCTTCAGACATTCTGCCCAAGGCAGAGAGCGCGCAGATGAAAATCAGCAAAGGCCCAAACTCAAAAACAATGATACCATCCATACCGTCCATAAAATTTGTGAAATTTATAAAAGTTAAAATTATCAAACTTACGATAGATAACTCGAACCAATCTACAAACGAAATATCTGTCCACGTCCCTATCTCGGAACATAAGTATCCACCAATACTTGCCGCATAGCCCACTAACCTAACAAGTACCGGCAACTGAAAGCGGTCATCGAGCCATCCAATCGTTGTTAGAATAACGCATGTTAACAAAATAGGCCCACGGCCCGGAGTGAAGCCCTGATAATCGGATAGTAACACCACAACGGCAATTGAAGATAGGATGATCACACCACCTACCTGTGGAATTAATCCAAGATGCACCGAGCGTTTATTCGGAACTGAAACGGCGATCAGATGCGCGAAGGGACGAATTAGATTGAACAGCAGAACCGCTACGAAGAACGTAATGGCTCCTGTGAATAGGATTAACAGTAAATTTGACATTTTAAGCTCGGCTTTTGAACAAGTAGGGGCATCAGCGCCTTACACATCCACCCCATAGGAAAACCTCTCCTTTAATAACTTAACTCAGGTGGTAGTCGGCTTCTTTCCTAACACGTCTATCCTCGATTGCCCCACAATTAAGCATGCAACCATTACTTTGACAATTCGCCTATCCGTTTCTCTTAATGCGTTACAAACTCTTTTTTGATCAATTCGACACAATCGAATCTTGAATCTATACCTTCTCAACTGTATATCGGATACGGTAACAAATTTTGATGCGCGTTTGGTGACGCGAAAACAATCAATTGCAAGAGGGTAACAGTTAGGCCCAGATCAAAATTGAGATCTTGGTTTGGGCAGTAACACACGATTTGGCTGGATCAATCCATGGGCTGAAAGTCCCCAGTCCCGAGGACTTCATACCCGTAATGGGCGCGCTGTCGGCTCCACAATCCCGACCATGTTCGCTGACCGCGTTAGAGCCCAAACCCGTTTGGCTCGATCATTCCTCATAGCCCGTCGATGGGCGCCGATCAATTAAACAAGCGTATCACCCCGCCATCCTCATCTCCAACCCCTGCTCCCAGTCCAGCGCTAGCCGCACGATCTGTTCCAGATCGTCATGGCGGGGCTGCCAGCCCAGTTCCCGGCGGATACGCTCATTGGTGGAGGCCACGATGCTGGCGGGATCGCCCGCGCGGCGGCGCAATGCAGACTGTGAACCAGAAGCGCTCTGATATGGGTGCTGTCATCAGTCGCCTTCAATTCGCTTCGGACAATCTCACCAACATCTCGGCCAAGGCGACAGAAAGCCGTAGCCGGATTGAGGATA
>CANGOK010000102.1 GCA_947455285.1 Beijerinckiaceae bacterium
GCGGTCTGTATAAAGCGGCCCGTCCCGCCAGCCTTGGCGAATGCGGCATGCCACAGCTTTGGCGTATCTGCGCCCCAGAACTGGTCGTTCGGGGCATAGAGCCAAAGATTAGGAATTTTCGTTGTGCCGCCGTAAGTGCGATAAAGTTCAGTCAGAGCCTCGGGAAAGCAGCTTTTTCCGGGACGCTTTGTCGGGTTGCCGCCCGCTCCGCCAGCAAAATTTATATAGCCCACGACGCCCGCGAGTTTGCGTGCAGCTACGGCGACGCTGGTAAGTCCGCCTACAGACTGGCCGACGAGAACGATCTTTTTATTGCTCACCCAAGCCTGCTGGCGCGTCCAGGTGAGAACAGCGGAAACGACGTCTGCTGAATTGCCGATGGCGCGCTCAAAGGCAGGCCGGCCGCCACATTCACCGTTGTTGCCGATGCGCACGCCGCTATTTTCAATATCAGCCCCGCCTGTCGCGCCGTAGCCAGGCCTGATGGGCGCGACGACCGCGAACCCTTTCCTTAACCAGTAGCTCACGTGCCCGCGTAGAACAGGATATTCGAGGGCTTTGCGATCTTCTTCGTTAGGCGCTCTGCCATGGGAAAAGATGATTACGGGAAATGGGCCTTCGCCTTGAGGTTTGAACACCTGCGTATGCACCTGCCATTCAACGCCAGCTGCTTGGGCAGGAATGCGCACGATCTGTGGAGAAGGGTCATCAAGGGCCAGCGCCGGAAAATGCGCGATTACAAGCGCCAGTGACAAAGCGGAAAAAAGGGCGAGCCCGAAGCGCCGTTGGATGAATGAATAAATCATGATCGTCCCATGAATAAAATCGCATTTAAAAAACGGGCCAACTCGTGCCCGGTCGTCTGATAATATTTTTGATTCAACTTCATAATGGTGGGGCTTATTTTCAAAGCCCCACCACTTCATTTCAGTCTTAGAACACATCCCCCATGCCCTTGCCGTCTTCGACAGGGCCTTCGTAAAGCTCCGGCTCCATGCGCGTCTTGGCGCCTTCTCGAGCGAGGGTCTCTTCGAATTCGCGGCGCAGGGCCGGATCTTCTTCATGGTAGGGAATGGCCGAGCCGCCCTTCTTCAGGTCGATCGCGCCATAGTCCATCAGCGCTTCGCCGGGCACGCCGGGCTTGCGCGAGCGCTGGTTATTGGCGCCGAACCATGCGGTGAGGCGCAGCGGGTCTTTCGACACGCCGAAATGCTGGTGGAACCAGTCGCCAGACATGGGCGCCGCGCTGACCATTCCGCCGAATTCATAGTCCTGGCGCATGACCATGTCGGCCTTGCCGTCCTTCCAGGGCTGCGTGCCGAGGCCTTCCGGCCATGTATAGGTGTAGCCTTTGCCCTTCAGGCAGATCAGCACTGCGGCGGAGGCGTGTTTGTGCGCCTTCGAATAGCGTCCCGTCTCGTGCTGGCCGACCCACGAATAAAAGCGCTGGCCAGCCATGGACGGCTCCATGCGGCGGTAGCCGGGCGAGCGGCGGTTGTCGAGCGGCAGGTCGGCGGCCACCACATCAGGAATGAAGTTGGTGCGCTTCATGGCGAGGCCGCGAACGGGATCGGGCTCTATGTCTTCGCCGGGCTTGAAATAGTCCTCATTGCCCGCATAGCGATCGGTGAAGTTGAAGGGGCAATCGAAGATGAAGCGCGGATTGTCGATGAGGTTCATGACATTCGGCGCCGTGGTGCCGCACAGGATGACGGCGGGCGAATTCGTCGCGTTCACGAAGCGATGGAAAGCATTGAGCGGGATTGAGAACAGCGAGCCCTTCTGCCATTCGAAGGTCTGCTTCTTGGCCTGACCTTCCTGCCAGACTTCGGTGGAGCCGCGCCCTTCCACCACGAAGCAGATCTTCTCATAGAGATGGCGTTCGATGTTCAGCGCGCCGCCGGCGGGCACTTCCACGACATATTTGCCCCAGAGGCCTTCTGTGCCGAAGAGCTGGATATAGGTGCCGCGTCCGCCGAGCCGCTTCCACGGCGCCATGGGCAGATCGAGAACCGTGCGGCAGCCGATGCTGCGATAGACCGGAATGCCTTCGGCTTCCATGAAGCGGTCATAGGGCATCGCCGGGCGACTGAACTTCCCGTGGCCCGCGTTTTCGCCGGCTTTCGGCTCGTGCCAATGTTTTGCGAGTTCGTCATGTGGCATGGAATCCTCCCTGGTTGGATTTGAGTTTAGGCGAGAGGATGCGCGCTCACAAGTCGCGCGGCGCTGCGGCGCGCGCCAGGCGGTCGTTGATGGCCTCGCCAAGCCCTTCTTTCGGTACGCTCGCCACGAGAATCCGGGCGGCGCCGCTCGCGTCGAGTTGTCGCAAGGCGTCGAATAATCGGGCGGCGGCTTCGAGGAGGTCGCCACCTTCGGACAGATCCACGCGCATCATGCAAGGTTCGCCCGCGAGTTGCCGGTGGAAGTCCAGAATCGCGGCGTCCGCCGCTCCTTTTCCGGCCTCCAGCATGACGGCGCTATGGGGGGCGTAATGGGATTGCAACATGCCCGGCGCGATCACCGCGCCGCTCGCTTCCTCCACCGGCAGCGCGCGGCCCAGAACGGCCTCGATGGCCTGCCGGGTCACGCCGCCCGGCCGCAGGATGCGCGGTTCACCATCAAGGCAGGCGACGATGGTGGATTCAACGCCCACCTGCGTCGCGCCTCCATCGAGGATCGCCTCCATGCGCCCGTCGAGATCGCCGGCCACATGGTCGGCCCGGGTGGGGCTCACGCGTCCCGAGCGATTGGCTGAGGGCGCAGCCACGGGCTTGCCCACAGCCTTCAGCAAGGCGAGCGCCACGGGATGATCGGGCACGCGAAGGCCAATGCTGTCGAGCCCCGCGCGGGCGAGGGTCGAGACCGAGCCCGTCGGCGCGACGGGAACGACAAGGGTGAGCGGCCCCGGCCAGAAGGCTTGCGCCAGCGCCCGCGCTTGCGCGTTGAAAATCCCTTCGCTCTCCGCCGCCGCAAGATCGGCCACATGGGCGATCAGCGGATTGAAGGAGGGCCGGCCCTTTGCTGCGTAGATTCGGGCCACGGCCTCGCCATCGGTGGCGTCCGCGCCGAGCCCATAGACCGTCTCCGTCGGAAAGGCGACGAGACCGCCCTTGGCGAGGGTCTGCGCGGCCTCGGTCAGACCCTCGGGTGCGGTGAGGTGGCGCGTGGCGATGTTAGACGGCAGTTGCATTGCGGCGCGGCGGCCTTTGCCTGAGAATTGGTTGAGGAGCCCAGCGGCTCCCATCCTTCATAGCCGCAAGCGAAGGGCCGGGCCAAGCATCTCCTGAGCGCCCGCCTTTTTGGAGTTCGAGATGACATTTCGCGCGCCAGTCGATGATCTGCTGTTCGTGATGACCCATGGCGCCGGCCTTGGGAAGGGACTGGAAGAGGGCATCTATCCCGATCTTGACGATGGCATGGCCGCCACCCTGCTGGAGGAAGCCGGCAAATTCGCCGAATCCGTCCTCGCCCCGCTGAACAGAAGCGGCGACACCCACGGGGCGAAGCTTGAGAATGGCGTCGTGACCACTGCGCCCGGCTGGATCGAAGCCTATGGCCATTGGCGCGATGGCGGATGGAACGGCGTCTGCGCCCCGGCCGAATATGGCGGCATGGGCCTGCCGCATCTCCTGCAAGCCGCCTGCCTCGACATGTGGAATGGGGCGAACATGGCCTTCACCCTCGCGCCCCTCCTCACCTTCGGCGCCATCGACGCGTTGGTGGAGCATGGCTCGGACGAACTCAGGGAGCGTTGGCTCGGAAAGCTCATCACCGGCGAATGGAACGCCACGATGAATCTCACGGAGCCGCAGGCGGGGTCTGATCTCGCCGCCCTGCGCGCCCGCGCCGAGCCTGTGGCGGACGGAACCTATCGCGTCTTCGGCCAGAAGATCTTCATCACCTATGGCGAGCACGACATGACGCACAATATCGTCCATCTCGTGCTGGCCCGCCTGCCGGATGCGCCTGCGGGCACGCGCGGCATTTCGCTCTTCCTTGTGCCGAAAATCCTGCCCAATGGCGCTCGTAACGACCTGCGCTGCACGGGGCTTGAGCACAAGATGGGCATCCATGGCTCGCCTACCGCCTCCATGTCCTTTGGCGATAACGAGGGGGCGATTGGCTGGCTCATCGGTGAGGAAAACCGCGGCCTCGCCTGCATGTTCACCATGATGAACGCGGCGCGTCTCGCCGTGGGCCTGCAGGGCGTTGGCATTGGCGAGCGCGCCTTCCAGCAGGCGCTCGCCTTCGCCAGCGAGCGCCGGCAGGGTAAGTCCGAGCGCCACAAGGGCGCGGGCATGTCGCCGATCCTCCATCATCCCGATGTGCGGCGCATGTTGATGACCATGAAGGCGCTGACCCAGGCCGCCCGCGTCATCTGCTACATGACGGCGGATTCGCTTGATCGCGCCCAGCGTCTTCCTGATGCGGATGCGCGGCAGGCCGCGAGCGAACGCGCGGGCCTCTTGACGCCGATCGCCAAGGCCTTCTCCTCCGACATCGGCAGCGAGGTCGCCTCGCTCGGCGTGCAGATCCATGGCGGCATGGGCTTCATCGAGGAGACCGGCGCCGCCCAGCATCTGCGCGACGCGCGCATCGCCGCCATCTACGAGGGCACCAACGGCATTCAGGCGATGGACCTCGTCTTGCGTAAGCTCGGTCTTTCCGGCGGCGCCGCCATGCGCCGGGAAATTGCGGATATGCGCGGCGTGATCGACGAGGCCAAGGCGGCTGGCGGGGCTTTCGAGGCCATGGCTGCGCCGCTCGCTGGGGCGGTCGATGCGCTGGAGCGCTCGGTCTCCGCCCTTGGCGCAGCTTCGGCCGAAGTGGCGGGAGCGAGCGCGACGCCGTTCCTCAGGCTCTTCGCACTGGCGCGCGGCGGCACGGGTCTTGCCATGCTCGCGTTTGCGGCGGTTCGGGAGGATGCTTCCGATCCCGCAGGGCGCGTCACCCTCGCCCAATTCTTCGCGCAGAACGTGGCGTCGGGGGCGGGCGCGCTGGAAACGGCTATTATTCATGGCTATGAGTCCGTTCTTAATTCGGACGCCGCGCTGGGGATCGCGCCTTAATCTCCAAAGCGGATGGCTGCGTCGCTGAGGGGACTGGTTGATGACTGACACTGAGAGCGGCGAGCTTGAGAACGTCGAAACCCTGAGCGGCAAGACGGTCTTCATCACCGGCGCCTCGCGCGGCATCGGGCTCGCTATCGCGCTGCGGGCTGCTCAGGACGGCGCCAATGTGGTGATCGCCGCGCGCAGCACCGAGCATAACCCCAAGCTCCCCGGCACCATTTTCAGCGCCGCTGCTGAAGTCGAAGCGGCGGGCGGCGTCGCCCTGCCTTTGCGCGTCGATCTGCGTGATGAGGCGCAGGTGCGTGCGGCTCTCGCTGAAACCGCCAAGCGCTTCGGCGGCATCGACATCGTCGTGAACAACGCCGCAGCCATGGCGCTCGCCGATACGCGCCACATCGACATGGCGCGCTTTGACATGATGCATCAGGTGAATGTGCGCGGCGCCTTCATGGCCTCGAAATTCGCGCTGCCATTTCTGGAGCGCGCCCCCAATCCGCATATCCTGATGATCGCGCCGCCGCTCGATTTGCGCGAGAAATTTTTCGCCGGCCACATGGCCTTCTCCATGTCGAAATTCGGCATGAGCATGATGGCGATGGGCCTCAACGCCGAGTTGCGGAGCAAGGGCGTGGCTGTGAATACTCTGTGGCCGCGCAGCCTGATCTCAACAAGCGGAATCCCTGAGTCGGCGGAAGGGCAGGATAATCTGCGCGCCTCGCGCAAGCCCGAGATCATGGCCGACGCCGCGCATCTCATCCTGACGAAGGAAGCCAAGAATTTCACTGGTCGGTATCTCATCGACGAGCTTCTGCTCGCCGAAAACGGCGAGACGGATTTCGCACGATACGCCATCGATGAAGAGGCTGCGCTTGCGTTGGGATTCCTGTCGACCTCGCGTGCGCCCAAGCTCGCCATCGCGGCGCCTGTCGAAGATCCCGCCTGAAGCCTATATTGCGACCATGTGTGGACGCATCGCCATAACCCTGCCGCCGCAGGCCATTCGCGCCTTCTTCGCTTATGCGGAGCAGCCGAATTTCCCGCCGCGCTACAATGTCGCCCCGACGCAGCCCGTGCCCGTCGTCCAGATGCACCGCGAGCCCGGCGGCGAGCGCAAGCAGCGGCATTTCGTGCTGGTGCGCTGGGGCTTCCTGCCCGGCTTCGTGAAAGACCCCAAGGATTATCCTCTGGTCGTCAATGCGCGGGCGGAGACGCTTGCTGAGAAGCCCAGCTTTCGCAACGCGCTCAAGCGTCGTCGCTGCATCTTCATCGCCGACGCCTTTTATGAATGGCGCAGGCCCGCAGAGGGCAAGCGCAAGGGCGCGCCGCCCGCGCAGCCCTTCCTGATCCGCCGCCGCGATGGGGCGCCCATGGCCATCGCGGGCCTGTGGGAGACATGGACGGGGCCGGATGGCGAAGAGGTCGACACCGCCTGCATCGTCACCACCTTCGCCAATGGCCCGATCTCGGCCATTCATCACCGGATGCCGGTGATCCTTGAGCCGGAGGATTTCGACACATGGCTCGATTGCGAGGCCCATGACGTCGATGAAGCCTCAAGCCTCATGCGCCCTGCCGATGACGATGTGCTGGAGTTCTGGCCGATCTCCACCGCCGTCAACAAGGTGGCGAATGACGGGCCTGAACTGATGGAGCGCACCGAGGAGATCGAACACACGCCGCCTGCGCCGAAGAAGGCTGTGATGCCTTCGGCGCAGGGGGATTTGTTTGGCTGATCAGCTCAACGTCATCGGCAGCGCCACGGGGCTGCGGAAGTTTGAGGACGAGTTCCACTCGACCTTGTTCACGCTGAGATGAAAATCAGGCGCGCGCTCAAGGAAGCGGCGCATTGAAGCTTCCGTCACCATGCGCGCCATCTGACTGCCGAGGCAGAAGTGCTTGCCTGCGCCAAAGCCCAGATGTCCCTGCGGGCGCCGCTCGATGTCATAGACATCGGGGTTGCGGAACTTGCGCCAGTCGCGATTGCCCGACCCATAGGCCAGCACCACCTTGTCGCCGACGCGCAGCGTCTTGCCATGCAGCTGCGTCTCCTTCGCCACCACGCGCTTGAAACGCTGCGCCGAAGTGTTGAAGCGCAGGGACTCTTCAATCGCGGGCGTAATCAGCGAAGGGTCAGCTACGATGCGCCGCCGGGCGTCAGGATAATCATGCAGGTTGAGCGCGAACATGCTCATGAAGCTTGATAGCGACTCCACGCCCGCCATGACGAAGGTCGCGGAGGTCAGCACCACTTCGCGCTCGCTCAACCGGTCGCCGTCGATCTCGGCTTCGGCGAGATGGGTGATGAGGTCGTCCTTGGGATCGGCGCGGCGCTTCGCCACTTCCGTCGAGATGAAGTCCGACAGGAACTTGAAGGCGTCGAGATGTTCTTGCGTGCGGCCCTTGGCGGCCTTGTCTGTGGAGACCGCGAGGATCACCTTGCGGCGGATTTCGGCATGGTCGAGCTGCGGCAAGCCCATGGTCTTGAAGAGCAGTCCAACCGTGATCTGGCTCGAATAATCCTCGACGAAATCAAACTCGCCACGCGCGAGAATCTTGTCGAGCGAGGCGTCGGCGATGGCGAGCGCAGGTTCGATCAGATTGGTGAGATTCTTGCGCGAGAAGGCCGCCATGCTCAGCGCCCGCAACCGGTCGTGGCGTGGCGGATCGGTCGTGCCGAGCGTGGCGCCAGCTCTTCCCGGAATCTCGTCGATCAGATTGCCCTGCGAGGACGAAAAGGTCTCCCAATCCTGCGCGGCGCGGGAGATATCTTCATAGCGCGAGAGGATCCACAGCCCCGCGCTTTCGCTCCAGTAGCAGGGATGCTCCTCGCGAAGACGCTCATAGTAGGGGAAGGGATTAGAGTCGATGACTGGAGAATAAAGATCGAAAGGTTCGCTCAACTCTATTCTCCGTCAATTCGCGTCAGCCCCGCTTAAAGCACCTTGCCGGGGTTGAGGATTTGCTTTGGATCAAGCGTGCGCTTGATCATGCGCATCACATCAAGCGCCACGGCGTCTTTCACGCCGGGCAGAAGATCGCGCTTGAGCACGCCGATGCCGTGTTCCGCCGAGATCGAGCCGTTATACTTCGTCACGATGGCGTGCACGGCTTCGTTCACCTCGACCCAGCGCGACAGGAACTCTTCCTTGTTGGCGCCCTCGGGCTGGCTGAGGTTGGTGTGGATGTTGCCATCGCCCAGATGCCCGAAGGGCACGAGGCGCGAGCCGGGAACCATTTTCTCGCAGACGATGAAGGCTTCGTCGAGGAAGTCGGCGACCTTGGACACGGGCACGCAGATGTCGTGCTTGATGGAGCCGCCTTCGAGCTTGGGCACATCGGCCAGCATTTCGCGCAGCTTCCAGAAGTAAGCGCGCTGGTCGAGAGAGGCGGCCACCGCAGCGTCCTCGATCAGTTCGTTTTCGGCGGCGCGCTCCAGCAGCGAGAGCATGGTCTCGCCGATGCCGGTGTCGAGTTGCGACGCGAGTTCGATCAGCACATACCATTTGTGCTTGTCATTGAGCGGCTCGCGCGCGCCCGCCACATGCTTCATCACGAAGTCCATGCCGATGCGGGGCATGAGTTCGAAGGTCTTCACATCAGAGCCTGCCATCTCCTGAGCCATGGTCAGGAAATGCGTCGCCTTGTGCGGATCGGTGAGGCCCACGATGGCGGTCGAGCGAGCGCGGGGCTTGGGATAGAGCTTCACGACTGCGGCGGTGATAATGCCGAGCGTGCCTTCAGAACCCATGAAGAGATGCTTGAGGTCGTAGCCCGTATTATCCTTCTTGAGCTTCGACAGGGTGGACATGATACGCCCATCGGCCAGCACCACTTCAAGGCCCGTCACGAGATCGCGCGCATTGCCGTAGGTGATGACCTGCGTGCCGCCAGCGTTGGTCGCCAGATTCCCGCCGAGGGTGCAGGAGCCTTCAGAGGCCAGCGAAAGCGGGAAGAGGCGATCGGCGCCGTCGGCGGCTTCCTGAACCTTGATCAGCTGCAGGCCGGCTTCGACGGTCATGGTGTTGGAGGCGGTGTCGATCTCGCGCACTTTGTTCATGCGGCCCAGCGACAGCACAACCTGCGCGCCGCTTTCATCCGGCGTCTGCCCGCCCACAAGGCCCGTATTTCCGCCCTGCGGCACCACGGCCGTATTGGTCTCGTGACAGACCCTCATGATCGCCGCGACTTCCTCGGTCGAGCCGGGGCGCAGGATGCAGGGCGATTTGCCATGCCAGAGGTCGCGCTCCTCCTTGAGGTAGGGCGCCATGTCCAGCGGGTCGGTGATCACATTACGCTCGCCGATGATCTCGGCGAAGCGGGCGATGAGGGCGGCTTGGGTCAAGGTCTGTGTCATCCCGCGAATTTAATGGAGGCGCGCGGAATTTGCGAGCCCCATCGCGGCCTCAGCCCAGCAGACGTCCGCGACGTTTCGTCTTGACCGGCTCGCGGCGGAACAGGCCCACCACTTCGACATGGGCGGAATGGCGGAACTGGTCGACCGGGGTGATCCGCTCGATGCGGAAACCGCCGTCCACAAGAATTTTCGCGTCGCGCGCGAAGGTCTGGGCGTTGCACGACACGCCGACTGCGATCTTGACCTTGGAGGCGGCGATTTCCTTCGCCTGCTCTTCGGCGCCCGAGCGGGGCGGGTCGAAGACCACGGCGTCGAATTTGTCGAGTTCGTGGCGCAGCAGGGGGCGGCGGACGAGGTCGCGCGGCTCCGTAGTGAGGCTGCCCAGCCCCGGGGTGAAATGCGCGGCCTTTTCGAGGCTGACGAGCGCTGGGCCTTCAGATTCCACCGCCACAACGGTGGCCTTTTCGGCCAGGCGCAGGGCGAAGGTGCCCACCCCCGAGAAAAGGTCCGCCACCTTGCGGCTGGAGCCCACGCCTTCCTGAACAAGGCGCGCCAGAGTCTCTTCGCCAAGGTCGGTGGCTTGCAGGAAGCCGCCCGGCGGGGGCGCGACCTTGGCGCGGCCCATGGGGATGATTGGGGGGCGGCGCTCGATGAGAATGTCGCCGTGGTTGGAGATGCGCGCGAGATCAAGCCGTGCGGCGAGGTTGATCATCGCCTGTTCGATTTCGAACGACAGCTTGCCCGTGCCGCGCACGTCGACGTCAAGC
>CANGOK010000103.1 GCA_947455285.1 Beijerinckiaceae bacterium
AATCGCGTACCGCATCTCTGCGCCGCGATGGTGTGCTTAAGATACGTGTGACAGTCAGTTATCTCTCGATAAGACCTACCCGAAAGCAGGTCACGCAAGGATACCGCCGTCCACGTTTCTCTTTCTTCCGATTCAATTGTCAAACAGCGCATTCATCGACGGAGTTTTTACACTCGGCGCGAACCAACCCTTCCCGACGTACTGTCAGGATATGAACGCCCGGAGGAGCTCGAAAGGAATTGGACCGCGTCAGCCGCACAAGGCGGCGTCGCCGTCAGTGGGTGCTGTATATTCGGGGGCCCGCGGCCTGTCAACCGGAATTCTCAAAAAATCTTTCGCGGCCGCAAAAATCCCGGAAAACCGGGTTGGTTCGCGATGCTCCGGACAAGAGGTCGCCGCTTTTTTGCGCGACTCAGGCGTAAAAAAGCGCCACGCCAAAGACGCCCTATTGGTACGACAACCACGTGACAGAGCCAGACCCGCCGCATTTGAGCCGTTTTTCGATAGCTAGGCTCGCGCGTCGGCAACAAGCGCCGTCCTCGCCGTTGACCCGCAGGCGCGGCGCAGTCATGTTGACGCGTGATTTGCGTCGGCCCCGCGTCGGACCCAGCCTGAGCAGCGAACAGGATACGCATTTTGACGATCTTTATGGATACGCCGGCGCGGATGTGGTGGACCCGAGTGGACCGCCAAAACGACCGCCTTGCGGATCACACGCATGTCAGGTCTGACCTAGGGGTTGAGCCGGCCATCGAGCTAGATGGCGAGGAGCACACTCAGGACGATCGTTGGCGCGTCTCCTTCCGCTGGCTGGTCGGCACGGTCCTGACGGGCATGGCTGGCGCTTCGCTTATCGGCGCGGCCCTTTATGCGGCGCTCGGCAGCCATTCCTATTTCGCCGAAACGCCCGCCTATGCGGTGGTCAATCGCCGCGACGGCGGCGGGGAGCAAATCAACGGGGGCAAGGGCGACCGCCTCATGAAATCGGTCGACCTCGTAGCGGCCAAGCAGACGTTCCGCACCTCGGCCCGCATGACCGTCGGCGATCGCGAGGTCATGCGCATGCGCGGCTTCACGCGCATCTCGACCCCGCTGGCCCTCACCAGCACCGGCTTTGCAGACGAAGTTCCGCCCTTCAACCCGATCAAACTTCTCAATGACGCTCGCAACCCCTTCTCGGCCGAAGC
This sequence comes from Beijerinckiaceae bacterium, assembly GCA_947455285.1. GTDB lineage: Bacteria > Pseudomonadota > Alphaproteobacteria > Rhizobiales > Beijerinckiaceae > Terripilifer. The sequence continues at coordinate 1,188 of CANGOK010000103.1, forward strand.
GATCGACCCGGGCGTGCGGCAAGATGATGCGGAAGTGTCGTTCGCCAGCCGCGATCTGGCGGGCGTCGATGTGCCGACGACAGGCCCTTCGCTTTCAGGCGACGAAGTGCAGGCGCAGGTCGCTGAGATGCTGAAAAGCGCATTTTCTGGCGGCAACCCCCTGCCGATGGCCTCACAACTTCTGCTCACGCGCACCAGCCGCGTTGGACTGGATGCGTCCGGCGGACCTGGTTATGCGACGATCGGCGCGGGCGCATTGTCCTCGCCCTTCTCTAATATCGAAGTCCGCATGGTGGCGGAGAACGTGACGCCCCGACCGAAGAACGGCGTGGAAGACAAGGACTCCGAAGAACGTCTGATCACCGTTCGCAAGAATGAGCCGATCGACGAAATCCTGAAGAACAACGGAGCAGCGCGCGATCAGATCACCCGCATCGTGAGCGCGCTGAGACGCGGCGGCCAAGGCTCGGTGGCGGAGGGGCAACGGGTGCGCCTCCTGCTTGCGGATGTGACCGGCCTTGGCAAGGGACTGCAGATCGCCCGCGTCTCCATCTATACGGATGATAAGCTGGAAGCGACCGTCGCCATGGCTGACGATGGCAACTTCGTGCCAGTGCAACGGTCTGAAACGCCGACGCCCGCGTCGCGTCGCAAGCCCGTCGAGGAAGAGGACGAGGATGACGGCGAAGGCATGCGCCTTTACGATTCGCTTTATGAAACCGCGTTGAAATCGGATATTCCGCGCGCCGTCATCAATGATCTCGTGCGCATCTTCGCCAATGACGTCGACTTCCAGCGCGCCGTCAGCGCGGGCGATAGTTTCGACGCCTTCTACGAGGAAGGTGAAGAAGGCGAAACGCGCAACGACCTGCTCTTCGCCTCCATCACCTCACGCAACGAAACGTTCCGTTACTACCGGTTCCAGACTCCTGACGACCAGATGGTCGACTTCTACGATGAGAGCGGACGTTCGACGCGCAAGTTCCTCGTGCGCAAGCCCATCACCGTCGGCGAGACCCGCTCCGGCTTCGGCATGCGCCGCCATCCGATCCTGGGCTATACCCGCATGCATACGGGCGTTGATTGGTCTGGACCGACGGGAACGCCGATTTTCGCCGCCGGCAATGGCACGGTCATCAAGGCGGGGCGCGAGTCAGGCTATGGCAATCGCGTCGAGGTGCAGCACGCCAATGGCTACATCACGACCTATAACCACTTGTCCGGCTATGCGCGTGGCCTGACAGAAGGACAGCGCGTGCGTCAAGGACAGGTGATCGGATACCTCGGCATGACGGGTCTCGCGACGGGTCCACATCTTCACTACGAGGTCATCGTCAACGGCCACTTCGTCGATCCCTTGAAGGTCAAGCTGGCCCGCACACGTGAACTCGACGGCCGCATGATCGCGAATTTCAAGCGCGAGCGCGATCGCATCGATGATCTCATCAGCAAGGCGCCCGGCGCCTCGCGGGTCGCCACACGCACGAACTGATCAGGCGAAGCCGAGGCGCCTGCGCAACTCGATCGGGCTCACCCCCTCGAGGCGCAGGGACCTGATCGCCTTGGCGCGGGTGCTTTTCGAGAGCTTCTCGCCGCCCTTGTCACGCAGCAATTTGTGATGGTGATAGCGGGGGGCGTCGAAGCCCAGCAAGGCCTGCAAAAGCCGATGCAGACTTGTGGCGTTGAAGAGATCCTGACCGCGCACGACGTCAGTGATCTTCTGGATATGATCGTCCACCACCACGGCTATGTGGTAGCTCGTGGGAATGTCGCGCCGCCCGATCACGGCGTCGCCCCAGAGCGCGGGCTCAGCCGTGATGTCGCGCGGCTGATCCTCCTCGCCAAACTCACACCAGCCAAGCCGCATGCCCGCCACCGCGAGGGCCTCATCCATATTGATCCGCAGGGCCGCATGCTGGCCCGCCGCCAGACGCTGCGCGCGCTCATCCGCGCTCATGTGCTTGCAGGTCCCCGGATAGAGCGGCGTTCCGTCAGGATCGCGCGGCCAATCGGGGGAGCCGTTGACGACACGGGCGATCTCGGTGCGCGAGCAGAAGCAGGGATAGAGCAGCCCCCGCTCCGTCAGGCCTTCTAGCGTGCAGGCGTAATCCGAGAAATGCTCGGACTGGCGGCGCACCGGCTCTTGCCAGGTGATCCCGAGCCAGCTCAGGTCCTCGAAAATGGCCGCCTCATATTCCCTGCGGCACCGGTCAAGGTCGATATTCTCGATCCGCAGCAGCAGTTGTCCGCCCAGCTTGCGCGCGACGCGCTCGTTCTGGAGCGCGGAATAGGCATGCCCCAAATGGAGATAGCCATTCGGCGAGGGCGCGAAGCGAAGCGTGGGAAGGTGCGATGTGGTCATGGGTCAGCCAGTGCGGACCTCAAACTGGCGCGGGGAGGCCGTGAAAGCAAGGTGGGATGCCGACGATCCCCTCCCCGCTTGACGCCGCGCTTCCGCCGCTTCACACAACATCCATGAGCACGTCTTCCCCTACCTCCCTCACCGGCCCCCGCCTCGCGCCCCGTTCTGGCGCAGCGAAGCAGCTGGTGGTCTTTCTGCATGGCTATGGCGCTGATGGGCGCGATTTGATTGACATTGGCAAGCAATGGCAGCGCATCCTGCCGGAAGCGGCCTTTGTCTCGCCCAATGCGCCCGAGCCCTGCGGCATGGCGCCCATGGGCAGGCAGTGGTTCCCGCTCACCATGCGCGATCCCCATGAGCGCTGGCGGGGCGTCAACGCCGCCCGGCCCTGCCTTGACGCCTTTCTCGACGCCGAACTTGAGGCTGCGGGCCTTGATGAAAGCAAACTTGCGCTCGTCGGCTTCAGCCAAGGAACCATGATGGCCCTGCACACGGGCCTTCGCCGCAAGCGCGCCCCCGCCGCCATCCTTGGCTATTCGGGCGTGCTGGTCGGCCCCGAGCATCTGTCTGAGGCCACCGCACGCAACGCGAAGGGCGAGCCGCCGCCGGTGCTGCTAGTCCACGGCACATCAGACGAAGTCATACCCTTTGAGGCCCTGTTCGACAGCTCCGAACAATTGGCCAAGGCCGAGATCCCGACCCAGTGGCACATGGCGCCCGGCGTCGGCCATGGAATCGATCAGACGGGCCTCGTCCATGGGGGCCTGTTTCTGGCGAAGGCCTTCGGCGTTCGCCTGCCCAGCCGCTAATTCAACCCTGAACCCGTCAAGAGAAGGAAACCACGGTGAACAAGGTCAAGCTCTCCATCGCAACCACGGATTACGATCATTTCCGCGACTTCCGCTTCGGCCTCGTGCAGGCGGAAGGGATCGAACATACCTGGCTCAACCTCGGCCACCACGAGGTCTTCGCGCGCTTCACCTTCAACCGTGAATGGGATGTGACGGAGCTGTCCTGCGCCAAGTTCACCGCTCAGGTGACGCGCGACAATCCCGACATCGTCGGCCTGCCGGTGATCTGCTCGCGCCTGTTCCGCTTCTCGTCCTTCTATGTGAACAAGAACAGCGGCATCAAGACGGTACAGGACCTCAAGGGCAAGCGCGTCGGCTCGCCTGAATGGGCCCATTCGGCCGCCGTCTACATGCGCGGCTGGATGCACAACGAATGCGGCGTGAAGCTGCAGGACGTGCACTGGTATCAGGCTGGCGCCAATGCGCCGGGCCGCATCGAGAAGGTCGAACTGTCGCTCCCCGAAGGCGTGAAGCTGACCCGCGTCTCCGACAAGTCGCTCTCGGAAATGCTGGCTTCGGGCGAGATCGATTGCGCCATCATCGCGCGTCCGCCCACCTGCTTCCTCGAAGAGCACCCCGATGTCGTGCGCCTCTATCCGAACTATCTCGAGATGGAGGAAGAATACTTCGAGCGCACCAAGGTGTGGCCGATCATGCACATCATCGCCGTCCAGAAGCACATTCTCGATGAGAATCCCTGGATCGCCCGCAACCTCGTGAACGCCTTCAACGAGTCGAAGCGCCGCTCGATCGAGCGCCTCTTCGATCCCGCGGTCTCGCGCTATCCGCTGCCGTGGTTGCCGACCTATGCGCGCCGCATGCGCGACATGATGCATGGCGACACCTTCCCCTTCGGCGTCGAGGCCAACCGGCCTACCTGGGAACAGCTGCTGCTCTATACCTATCAGCAGGGCATCGCCCATCGTCACGCCAAGGTGGAGGAGGTGTTCCCCGCCGGCATCGACACCGAGATCATCGTCTGAGATCCTTCTGCGCGGGCGGGCTCGCCTCGCCCGCGCATCACTGACGAAAGCAACGCATGTCCCTCGACGTCGTAGACCTGCGTTCCTTCTACGCCTCGGCCCTTGGCCGGGTGGCTCACCGTTTTGTGGGCGCGATCATAGCCCGGCGCTGGGAGAATTGTGCGGGCATGTCCATGCTGGGCGTCGGCTACGCCACCCCCTATCTCAACGGTTTTCGCGATAGCGCGGTCAGGGTGCTGGCCTTCATGCCCGCCGAACAGGGCGTTGTGAACTGGCCGGAGGATGGCGCTTCTTCCGCAGCGCTCGTTGACGCCACCATGATGCCCCTGCCCGACGCCTGCATCGATAGGGTTCTGCTGGTGCATGCGCTGGAGCTCAGCGAGGCGCCGAGCGAACTGCTTTCCGAAATCTGGCGCATCCTCACCCCCGGCGGGCGATTGATGATCGTCGCGCCCAACAGACGCGGGGTATGGGCGCGGCTTGAGACGACGCCCTTCGGACAGGGGCGCCCCTATTCGCGCGGCCAGCTACGCGAATTGCTGCGCGAAACCATGTTCTCGCCGATCCATGAAGCCGAAGCGCTCTATGTGCCCCCATTCGGGCGTCCATTCCTGCTGCGCATGGCCGGCGCCTTCGAGCGCATGGGCGAGCGTTTCGACCTGCCGGGTGGAGGCGTTCATGTCATCGAGGCGACGAAGCAACTTTATCGCCCCATCGGCGCCCGCAAGGTCGCGCGCCGCCGCCTGCCCGAACTCGAGCCCGCGCTGGCGCCGACACCTGCCGGCATAGGCTTTGGCGGCAACCGCCGTGAAGCCGACGATCAGGCCGCGCGGTAAAAGGGCTTGCCGCCCGCAATCGTCGTGCGATGCATGTGGCGCGTGTCGGGATAGCTATAGCCGCCGCCCGCCATGTGGTTCAGGCTGGGATTATCCCAGAACACAAGGTCCCCATCCTTCCACTTATGCGTATAGCGCCAGGCGGGATTGGAGAACATGAAACGGAACAGCTCATCGAGCAGCGGCTGCGCCTGCGCATCATCCATATCCTCGATGGCGATGGTGAAGCGCGGCGAAATATAGAGCGCCTGCAGGCCGGTTTCGGGATGGGTGCGCACCATGGGCTGCGCGATGGGCTTTGTCTCCTTCTCCCGGCGCTTGTAATATTCGGCGGCGGCCTCGCGTTCGGCGGAGATGGTCACGCGCGGATTGAGCGTCTTCGAAACGTGATGGACCGCGTTGCGGCCCTCGATCTGGCGCTTCAGCTCATCTGGCAGCGCCGCATAAACCTGCGCGGTGTTGATGAATTCCGTATCGCCGCCCTGATTTGGGTTCTTCACCGAATAGAGCATGGTGATGCGGCAGGGCTCGGCGAGATGGGAGGAATCCGAATGCCAGAAATCGCCCGCGTCCACGATGCCAACCTGCGAACCATCGGGCCTGCGCTCATTGGAAAGAATCAGCACATCATTGTCATCGGGATGGCAATAAGCGCTGCGGTCCTGCGACTCCAGCGCGCCCCATTGGCGAGCGAAACGCGCCTGCGCGGCAGGCGTCAGGTGCTGGTCGCGGATGCAGATGATGGGATAGCGATGGAAGGTCTTCTGAAGCGCCGCGAAGTCTTCCGCAGAAACGGGGCTGGAGCAATCAAGGCCGATGATCTCCGCCGCGCCTGCGGGTGAAATCTGGTTGAGTGTGAAGGCCATGGGCTCCTCCTGATCGTCATTGCGCCGCGCGCTGTTGGCCAAGACCCTAAGAGCGCGGGGGAAGCCCTGTCAATGCGGCGCGGGGCCGCTTTGACCGCGCCCGCGCAGGAGCTAAGCTGCGCGCAACGAAAAGGGAGGGGGGGGAACGATGGCGAAGCACCGCATTTTTCAGCTCATGGCGGGCCTGCTCGCGCTGGGCGCGCTCAACGCGCAAGCTCAGACGCAAGAGAGCTTCTTCAAAGGCCGCACCGTCAGTATCTACATCGGCTTTGGCGGCGGCGGCTCCTATGATTTCTACGGCCATCTCATCGCTCGTCATATCGGCAAGCATATTCCTGGCAACCCGACCGTCGTGGCCCAGTCCATGCCGGGCGCCGGCAGCTTCAAGCTGGCGAACTGGCTGACCTCGATCGCCCCGAAGGATGGCACCGCCATGGGCATCGTCTCGCAGGCGGCGGCGCTGGAAGAGCTGCTCGGGAGCCCCGGCGTGCAATACAAGGCTCGCGACTTCGCATGGATCGGCCGCGCAACCTCGGTCATCGAGATCATGATGACCGGCGAGAAGGCCAAGGCGAAGACCATCGACGACGCTTTCAAAAGCGAAGTCATGATCGGCGGCACCGGGCCGGGCTCGCCCTCAGAGGGCTATCCCAAACTGCTCAACGCCGCCGCAGGCACGAAATTCAAGATCATCGCAGGCTATCCCGCTTCAGCCGAAGTGCTGCTCGCCATGGAAAAGGGCGAGGTGGACGCGGCATTCACATCATACGGCTCGCTGCAGGCCTATCATCAGGACTGGCTCGACCAGAAGAAGGTCAGTCTTCTGGTGCAAGGCACAGTCGCACGCACCCACGAACTGCCGGATGTGCCGGCCGTGGGCGAACTCGGCAAGACGCCGGAAGATCGACGGATGCTGCAGCTCTACGCATCCACAGCCGACATCGGCCGCTCCTTCATCGCGCCCCCGGGCCTGCCGCCCGAGCGCATCGCGACCCTGCGCGCGGCCTTCGACGCGACGATGAATGATCCCGAATTCCGGGCCGAAGTGACGAGGGTCAAGGTCGAATTCCATCCCATGCCGGGCGCCGAACTTCAAAAGCTGATCGAGGCGACGGCGAATACGCCGCCAGAAATCATCGCCCGCATGAAGGGGCTTTTGCAGGAGGCGAAATAGAGTCGCAGCTACAGCGGATTGAAGGGAAACGGCGGGACCTGTAGAAGAACGCCGTTCATGGGCCCTCGCCCATCAAGGAGACATCCGATGTTCCCCATTCTGCGCCCGCTGGCGCTCGGCCTTTGCGCCGCCCTGCTTCCCGTCGCAGGTTTCGCCCAGAACGCCGACCCGTTCTTTAGGGGCAAGACCCTGAGCGTCTATATCGGCTTTTCGGCCGGTGGCACCTATGACCTCTTCGGCCGCCTCGTGGCGCGCCATATCGGAAAGCACATTCCCGGCAATCCGACCGTCGTGGCGCAGTCCATGCCCGGCGCCGGCAGCTTCACCCTCGCCAACTGGATGTATCGAATCGCGCCGAAGGACGGCACGGCCATCGGCATCGTCTCCCAGACAATGGCCATCGAGGAGATGCTGAAGACCCCGGGCGTGAACTACAAGGCCGCCGAATTCAACTGGATTGGCCGCGCCACCTCCAATGTCGAGATCACGCTCGTCAATAGCAACATCAAGGGCAACAGCATCGAGAACGCCAAGGTCCATGAGACGACCTTGGCCTCGACTGGCGCGGGCTCCCCTGGCGAAGGGTATCCCAAGCTGCTGAACGGCATCATCGGCACGAAATTCAAGCTGGTCGGCCCCTATCCTGGCTCCACCGATGGGTTGCTCGCCATGGAACGCGGCGAGACTGACGGCGCCTTCACGTCCTGGAACACGCTGAAGACCACCAAACGCGACTGGCTTGAGCAGAAGAAGGTCACCATGCTCGTGCAGTACGCCCTTGAGCGTCTGCCCGACATGAAGGACGTGCCCACCATGGTGGAGCTCGCCAAGACGCCTGAAGATCGCGAACTCTTCGCCTTCTATGTGAGCGGCGGCGAAGTCGGCCGCGCCTTCCTGGCGCCTCCCGGGGTGCCCGCCGACCGCGTCGCCCTTCTGCGCAAGGCCTTCGACGAGACGATGAAGGACCCTGAACTGCTCGCTGAAATCGAAAAGGCGAAGCTCGACTTCGTGCCCGGCACCGGCGAGCAACTGCAGAAGATCATCGCCCAGACCGCCGCCGTGCGGCCCGAGGTGATCCAGCGCATGCAGTCGATCCTGCAGAAGTGAGAACATTCGGAGCGCGGCTCGCAGTCGCGCTCCGCTTGCCCCGCGCGGGCAGGTCCATTAGCGTCGGCCGCTCTGCTGGAGTGCGCCATGACCGCTGAGGTTTTTCAATTTCCCTGCCTGACCGATAATTTCGGCGTCCTCGTCCATGATCCCGCCACCGGCGCAACCGCCGCGATTGACGTTCCCGAGGCGGCGCCCGTCCTGAAAGCGCTCGAAGAGCGCGGCTGGACCCTCACCGACATTCTCGTCACACATCGCCATGGCGACCATGTGCAGGGGATTCCCGAGGTGAAGCAGCGCTTCCCCAATGCGCGCGTCATCGCGCCTGCGGGAGAGGCCGACCGGGTGCCGCTCGTCGACGCCACCGTCCGGGAAGGCGATGTGGCGCGGGTCGGATCGCTTGAGACGCGGGTGATTGAGACGCCCGGCCACACCATCGGCCACATCATCTACTTCTTCGAGGCGGACAAACTGCTCTTCGCCGGCGACACGTTGTTTTCAATCGGCTGCGGCAGGGTGAACGAGGCTCCCATGGCGGTCATGTGGGACTCCCTGCTCAAGATCGCCGCCCTGCCCGAAGACACCGCGATCTATTGCGGCCACGAATATACGCTGGCCAACGCCAAATTCGCCCTCACCATCGAGCCCGGCAACGCCCGGCTGATCGAACATATGAAGAAGGTCGAGGATCTGCGCGCGAGGGGCGCGGCGAGCCTGCCGACCACGCTCGGCCTCGAACTCGCGATCAATCCCTTCCTGCGGGCGGAGCGCCCCGAAGTTCAGGCGCAGCTTGGCATGACGGGCGCCAGCGCGGCG
>CANGOK010000104.1 GCA_947455285.1 Beijerinckiaceae bacterium
CGCCCATCCTGCGCCTCCGCAAGATCGGCTGCTTCGCGCGCCAACCGCGCGCCAGAACGATTGAGATCGACGACATGTGCTTCGAGCCCGTAATCAGCTTGCGCGATCGAGGTGGAGGAGAAAGTGTTCGTCTCCACGAGATCGGCGCCGGCGAGAAAATATTTCAGATGAATATCGCGGATGGCGTCGGGCTGCGTGAGGTTGAGAAGATCGTTATTGCCTCTGAGATCACGCTCGGCATCCCTAAAAAGCGAGCCACGAAAGCCCGCTTCATCAAGGCGCAGATCCTGAATCATCGTGCCCATGGCGCCATCGAGCACGAGAATGCGTTCGCGCGCGGCCTGCGAGAGCGCAGCGCGCACCGCCTTGCCGTCAGCCATCTTGAAATTCGCCATTACGCGGCCCTTTCGATCAGATGAGTGCGCAAGCCTAGCAAATGGCAGATCGCATAGACGAGATCCGCCTTGTTCATCGTGTAGAAATGGAAATCCGTGACGCCGTGATCGACGAGATCAAGAACCTGTTCGGCGGCGACAGCGGCCGCGACGAGACGACGGGTCGCCGGGTCATCATCGAGCCCTTCAAATCGATCAGCCAGCCATTGCGGCACGCTGGCGCCGGTCTTCTTCGCGAAGCTGGCGATCTGGCGGAAGTTCTGCACGGGCACGATGCCCGGCACGATCGGGATATTGATGCCGCGCGCACGCACCCGATCGACATAACGTAGGTAATGGGCGTTATCGAAAAAGAACTGGGTGACGGCGCGCGTGGCGCCCGCATCGACCTTCGCTTTCAACACATCAAGATCGGCGTCGAGCGTCGCGCTCTCGGGATGCTTTTCAGGATAGGCGGAAACCGTCACCTCGAAATCGCCAAGGCGACGAATGCCCGCAACCAGATCGGTGGAGGTGGCGTAGCCGCCCGGATGAGGCTCGTACGCGCTGCCCGGACCGCTCACCGGATCGCCGCGCAGGGCCACGATATGGCGCACGCCAACCGCATGGTAGGCGCGGATGACCTCATCGACTTCTTCGCGAGTGGCGGCGACGCAGGTCAGATGCGCCGCTGGCTTCAGAGTGGTTTCACGCAAGATGCGTGCGACGGTCGAATGAGTGCGCTCGCGCGTTGAACCGCCCGCGCCATAGGTGACGGAGACGAAGCTTGGCTCGAGAGGGGCGAGGCGGGTGATCGAATCCCAGAGCGAGGCCTCCATCTCCGCAGTCTTCGGCGGAAAGAATTCGAAGGAGACACGGATATTGCCGAGCGGCGAGCGGCTGGCGCGCAGGAAATCATGAGCCATCACGCCATCTCCATAAGCTTCATCTCATCGGCGATGATGCGCGGGTCATGCGCGAGCCAGATCGACACTGTGAGCTTGTCGCCAGCGCCGGGGCCAAGATCGCGGCGCACCACATCGACCAATCCCGCCTCGCCCATGAAGCCCGCGATTTCTTCAGCCGAAAAACCAAGGCGACGATGGGCGTGCTGCTCGCGCAGGAATTCGTGGGCGTGGGGCGCGAAGTCGATGATCAGCAAGCGCCCGCCCGGCGCCAGCGCATGGGCGGCCTCGCGCACGGCGCGGCCGGGATCATCGAGGTAATGGAGCACCTGATGGATGGTGACGAGATCATAGCCATTGCGCTCGACCGGGAGCGAATAAAGATCGCCCTGGCGCATCTGCACATGACGCAGGCCCGCGCGCTCTAGATTGGTGCGGGCCACATTCAGCATGGCGGGGCTCTGGTCGACGCCGACGGCGCGCTCGGCGAGCGGCGCCAAAAGCTCAAGCATGCGGCCCGTGCCCGCGCCAAGGTCGAGCATGGCGTGAAACGGCTTGTCGCCCACGAGGTCACGCACCGCGGCCTCGACGATGTTTTCGGCGATATGCAGAGAGCGGATGCGATCCCAGTTGGGCGCCTGTTCGGCGAAGTAGCGCTGCGCCTGTTCGGCCCGGGCGCGTCGCACCTCGGTCAGGCGCGAACGGTCGCTGGAAAGAACGGGGTCGTTCTGATCCATCCGCCCCAGCACAGCGTGGACGAGAGCGGCGGCCGGGCCTTGGTCGGACAGGCGAAAGAAAGCCCAGGCTCCTTCGCGCCGCCGGTCGACCAGTCCCGCCTCAACCAGCAAACGCAGATGGCGCGAGATGCGGGGCTGGGACTGACCAAGAATGGTCATGAGCTCGGAAACGGTGAGTTCTGCATCCGCTAGCAATGCCAACAGCCGCAGGCGCGTGATCTCGCCGGCGGCTTCCAGCGCATCAAGGGTCATGGCGAAGGAAGCGGTGAGCTTCGGCATTTTTCACTTTCCGGAGGAAGATATAAAGATATCTTTATTTCAGATGCCGAAAAAATCAAGTGGGCGAAATGTGGGAAATGTCCCATCTTCCCATCAAAAATCGCCTCATTCGACGCTTTTGATCAAGATTTCGTTCTGTAAACCTTGGAAACCCAGCTCAGGTTTCAGAGCTGCGAGGCTTTATCTCCTTATTCTCAGCCTACCTTTTCCTGCCCACCGCACCTCAAAAATAGAGGGGAAAAACGTCAAGCTTATGGCTTGCAAGCCTGCTTCGTCACCTTATCGTTCTCCTTTGATTCCCGGCGGCGGCCGGGAAGCGGGCCGGGAGGCGGAATATGAACGAGACAATGGCGGCCCCCACGAGCGGCGCAGCGGCGGAAGCTTCGGCGCCTCTATTTCATTCTGACGCTCCGGGAGGCCAGAACCTGGCGAGCTATCCCGCCCTCGACCTGCTGGCCGATCTTGCGCTTCATAAAGAGACGCAGACCCCGCTCACCATCGGCCTTTTCGGCGAGCCGGGCGTGGGCAAGACCCATGCGTTGCGGGCTTTCCTGAAAAGGGTGCGGGGCCTGGCGGCGGAGGCGACGGACGAAAGCCCCTTTCTCGATGCGGTCGTCACAGTTCCGCTCTGCGCCCACGAACTGCGCCCCAACATCGCTATGGGGCTCGCCAGCGCGCTGCACAGGGCTCTCCTCGCCGAAGGCCCGCAAAGCGCCGCCGCACGGCTCGGAGCCATTGCCATTGAGTCCTCCACCGACCCGCTTGCGGCCACTCAAGAGGCCAGCCGAAAGCTCGGGGACATTCGACAGCGCCTCAGCGCGGAACATCAAAGCCTTGAACAGCTTAAAGTGCGGCGCGAAGGGCTCAACGAGAGCCTGCTCTTTGGCGCGGCGAACACGAAGGTCGATGACTACGCCAAGCGCCACCGCAAGAGGCTTCAGGCGACCCTGAAGGGCTTTGGCTTCACCGGGGACCCGACCGCTACCTATAAGGAGCTCCTGCGCGATTTGGCCGCGCGCCCCGCGCGGCTCACTGCATTCACAGATACCTTCTGGGCATATGCCGGGCAGACGAAGCTGCTTGTCTGGGCGATCGTATTCTTTCTTGTCGCGATCGGCTGCGGCCTTGCGGAGCGAAGCAGCGGCGACTTGCTGACAGAACTGCGCAACGCGACAGAAAGCGCAAAGGATACGGCCGGCTGGCTTGAGGCCCACACGCACTGGCTTGACTATATAAGTCGGAGCGCCATCGGAGCGGGCGGCCTTTGCCTCGCCCTGAACATATGGCGAGCCATGCGCTTCACAATGCCCATGCTTCAGGGCTTGCGATTACTGGAGGCTGAGGCGAGCACGGGCCGAATGGAGCTCGATGGCCAGATCGCCCGGCAATTGAGGCAAGCTCATCAGCTCGATGAAGAGGCGCAAAAGCTCGCAGGGCTTCTGCAAGCAGCCGAAGCGCGCGTCCGTGCGCGCGGCGCCGCTGGCGAGGCAACAAGTCCTTTCGCCCCGCCATCCGAAAACGCGCATGGTCCTGACGCAGAAACGTATCTGCATACGGCTGCAAAACACCTTGACCGAGATGACGCGCCCAAACGCATCATTTTCACGCTCGACGGGCTGGAAGCTCTGCCCGCCCAGGAGGCTGCGGCTCTGGTTGATGCGATGCATCTTCTTCTCAACCGCCCCGGCTTCTTGCTGGCCATGGCAGCAGATGCGCAACGACTATCCGCGGGCTGGAGTGGCTCCGGGGAGGCCAGCCAACGGCTTGAGCGCTATGTGCAGGCGCCGTTCAACATTCGCATGATCCGCAATTCGCAGGCCAGCATCATCTATGCGCACCAGCTGCTGGGCTCTGCGCCCAACATTGAAGAGCGTCCCCTCGACGCTGATTCCAGCGCGCTCGATTATCCGCTGAAGCCGATAGAGGCGCACATACTGGGCAAATTGGCCCATTTTGCAGGCGATACACCCCGTGCGATGAAGCGCTTCGTGAACTGCTGGCGCCTTGCCCGCCCCCTGGCGAATGACAGCGGCGCGCTCGCGCTCATGTTGGCGCTAGATCAGGGCGGCACATCTGGCGAACTCGCCGCCATGGGCGCCGCTATGGATCTCGATGAGCCCGGTAAGGAGCTACAGATCCATCCCGGCGAGCCGCGATTGGCGGCGGCGCTGACGACGGTCAATTCATTGCGACCGTCGCCCCTCACGAACGGACAGGCCCATGCGGCCTGGCTGGTCGCGCGAGACTACAGCCTCCCCGCTGCCTGACGACTAGACCGCCAGTCGCTGCACGGCTTCGAGCGTCAGGGACTCAAGCCCCGCGCCGCCGACTGCGGCATGGTCCATGATCTGGCGACGCATTTTCGGCGTCCAGAACGAGCGCAGGTGATCGACCATGCCCGCAACCGCCTGATCATGAGGCTGCGACATGAAATATTGCGCGATCTGATTGGCCATGCACACCAGTTTCTCGTCATGGGATGATGCTGCGCTCATACGTCTTGCCCTTGCGTCTTCAGATCGTCGATCACGAAAGCGGGGTCGGTGAAGCAAAGCGCGCTGTCATTGCGCGCCAGAGCCATCAGGGTCATGGCGTTAGCCTCAGCCCGCGCAATGGCGAGGGTGGTGGGCGCCGAGACCGCCACAAGAGCCCGCGCGCCGAACACCGCAGCCTTCTCCACCATCTCGTAGGAGCAGCGGCTGGTGATGACGATAAAGCCGCTGGCTGGATCGACGCTCCGGCCCAGCAAGGCGCCGATCAGTTTATCGAGCGCGTTGTGACGGCCCACATCCTCGCGCACCAGAAGAATTTCGCCCGTATGATCCGCCCATGCAGCGCCATGCAGCGCGCGAACGCGGCGGTTAAGCGTCTGGCGTTCATCGAGAAGCTGCAAGGCGCGGTGCACGCTGGATAGTTTGAGATGGCCGGGGCCATGATCCGGGGCGCGCGCAACCGGCAGGGCGCAGAGGTCATCGACGCCGCATAGGCCGCAGCCCGTGCGTCCCGCGAGATTGCGCGTGCGGGCAAGATGGCGCTGCAACTTGTCCGACGCCAGCGTGACGACCACACGCAGCCCCTGCTCCGCCTCTTCAACCACCATGGAGCGGATGTCGGCGGGGCCATCGACGACGCCTTCGCTTACGCTGAAACCCAGCGCGAAATCCTGAAGATCCTGCGGCGTCGCCATCATCACCGCATAAGGCACGGGCGCATAGACGATGTTGATCGGAACCTCCACCGCGCAATCGCGGGCGCCCTCTTCAGACGCCCCCGAAAAGGAAAAGCGCGTGATGGGGCGCGTGAGCGCGGCGGGCTGGTCACTCGGCGGCATCGGCTGCCTCCCGAGCGATGCGGCGCAGCGATACGCTGGTTTCGCGATCCTGATCCTGCCAGGAGGAATAATAATTCGTCCGACGCACCTGCACGGCGGTGACCTTGTATTCTGGACAATTGGTGGCCCAATCTGAATTATCGGTCGTCACCACATTTGCGCCGGAAGTTGGATGATGGAAAGTCGTATAGACGACGCCCGGCTGCACACGATCGGTGATGGTGGCGCGCAGGGAGACCTCGCCGATGCGACTCGCCAGAGCCACAAGGTCGCCCTCGCGGATGCCTCGGCTCTCGGCGTCGAAGGGATGAATTTCGAGCATATCCTCCCCATGCCAGACATTGTTCTGGGTGCGCCGCGTCTGCGCTCCGACATTGTATTGAGTGAGAATGCGCCCCGTTGTGAGAAGCAGCGGGAAAAGCGGTCCCGTCCGCTCCTGCGTCGGCACGAATTGCGTCAGCATGAAGCGACCCTTGCCGCGCACGAAATGATCGACATGCATGATCGGCGTGCCCGTAGGAGCTGCGTCGTTGCAGGGCCATTGCACCGAGCCCAATTCTTCAAGCTTCGCATAGGAGACATTGTGGAAGGTCGGCGTGAGTTGCGCGATCTCATCCATGATCTGCGAGGGATGGTCGTACCGCATGGGAACGCCAATCGCCCTAGCGAAGCCCAGCGTCACTTCCCAATCGGCCAGCCCCGCCATGGGCGCCATGACCTTGCGCACGCGATTGATGCGCCTCTCAGCATTGGTGAAGGTGCCGTCCTTTTCGAGGAAGGAGGCGCCGGGGAAGAAGACATGGGCGTATTTTGCGGTCTCATTCAGGAAGAGGTCCTGGACGATCACGCATTCCATGGCCTCAAGGCCGCTGACGACATGCTTCGTGTCGGGATCTGACTGGGCGATGTCTTCGCCCTGCACATAAATCCCCTTGAAGCCGCCAGCCACGGCCTCATCGACCATGTTGGGGATGCGCATGCCCGGCTCATGATCGAGCTTCACGCCCCAGAGGGACTCGAACAGGTCACGCGTAGCTTCATCCGACACATGCCGATAGCCCGAGAATTCATGGGGGAACGAACCCATGTCGCAGGCGCCCTGCACATTGTTCTGTCCGCGAAGCGGATTGATGCCGACGCCTTCGCGACCGAGATTGCCTGTCGCCATGGCGAGATTGGCCATGCCCATGACCATGGTCGAGCCCTGACTGTGCTCGGTGACGCCAAGGCCATAATAAATCGCGCCATTGCCTCCAGTGGCGAAGAGCCGCGCGGCGGCGCGCACATCGGCGGCCTTCACGCCGGTGATCGCCTCGACGGCTTCCGGCGCATTTTCGGGGCTCGCGATGAAGCGCGCCCAGTTCTCGAACTCCGAAAGATCGCAACGCTCGCGAACAAAGGCTTCATCCACGAGGCCTTCGGTCACGACGACATTGGCGAGCGCATTGATCATCGCCACATTGGAGCCGGGCAGCAGCGGCAAATGATAAGCCGCGCGCACATGGGGCGATTTGACGAGATCGATGCGGCGCGGATCGGCCACGATCAGCTTCGCGCCCTGCCGCAGGCGCTTCTTCATGCGCGAGGCGAAGACAGGATGTGCATCGGTGGGATTGGCGCCAATGAGCAGGATCACATCGGCCTTTTCAACCGATTTGAAATCCTGCGTGCCCGCCGATGTGCCAAAGGCCATCTTCAGCCCGTAGCCAGTCGGCGAATGGCAAACGCGCGCGCAGGTGTCGACATTATTATTGCCAAAGCCGGCGCGTACCAGCTTCTGCATGACGAAGACTTCTTCATTCGTGCAGCGCGATGACGTGATGGCGCCCACGGACTCACGGCCATATTTCGCCTGTATCCGCTTGAACTCCGAAGCTGCATGGGCGAAAGCCTCATCCCATGACACTTCGCGCCATGGATCGGTGATCGCCGCGCGGATCATGGGTTTGGTGATGCGATCTTTCGACGTCGCATAGCCATAGGCGAAGCGCCCCTTGACGCAGCTATGGCCCTCATTGGCCTTGCCGTCCTTGAAGGGAACCATGCGCACCACGCGCTCGCCCTGCATCTCGGCCTTGAAGGAGCAACCGACGCCGCAATAGGCGCAGGTCGTCACTTTCGAATGCTCAGGCTGGCCCATTTCGATGATGGACTTTTCAGTGAGTGAAGCAGTGGGGCAGGCCTGGACGCAGGCGCCGCAGGACACGCATTCCGAAGCGAGAAAATCAACGCCGCCCGATGAGACGCGGGAATCAAATCCGCGCGACTGAATGGTCAGCGCGAAAGTGCCCTGCACCTCTTCGCAGGCGCGCACGCAGCGCGAGCAGACGATGCATTTCGAGTCATCGAAGGTGAAATAGGGATTGGTTTCATCCTTGGCGCCATCGAGATGATTGGCGCCCTTGTAGCCATAACGCACATCCCGCAGGCCCACCACGCCAGCCATGTCCTGCAACTCGCAATCGCCATTGGCGGGACATGTGAGGCAATCAAGCGGATGGTCGGAGATGTAAAGCTCCATCACGCTCTTGCGCAGTTTGGCGAGGCGCGCGTTCTGGGTGTGCACCACCATGCCCTCTTCCGCAGGCGTCGTGCAGGACGCAGGCGTGCCGCGCCGCCCTTCAATTTCGACAAGACACAGGCGGCAGGAGCCGAAAGCGTCGAGCATATCGGTGGCGCAAAGCTTGGGGATCGCGGTTCCCATGCTCATGGCCGCCGCCATGACGGAGGTTCCCTGCGGCACGGTGACCTTTTCGCCGTCGATGGTGAGCGTGACAGAAACGGCGCTGGTCGCCAGCTTCGTCCCGTAGTCCACTTCCTTGATGAGACTCATGGGACGCACCTATTCCGCAGCCTGGCGATTGACCGCCGGGCGCTCGAAATCTTCAGAGAAATGGTTTAGGGCGCTCAGCACTGGCATGGGCGTCAACCCGCCCAGCGCGCAAAGCGAACCATCGGTCATGGTGTCGCATAGATCGAGCAACAGGGTCTTGTTCGCTTCGCGTGCGACGCCAGCCACGATCTTGTCGATGACTTCGACGCCACGCGTGGAACCGATGCGGCATGGCGTGCATTTGCCGCAGCTTTCGATGGCGCAGAACTGCATGGCGAAACGCGCCTGTTTCGCAAGATCCACGCTGTCATCAAAGACCACGAGCCCGCCATGGCCGAGCATGCCCTTTGCGGCTAGCATCGCTTCATAGTCGAGCGGCGTATCAAGCAGCGCGTCGGGGAAATAGGCGCCGAGCGGCCCGCCGACCTGCACCGCGCGCAGCTTGCGCCCGCTTGCAGTTCCACCGCCGAAACCCACGACGAGATCGCGGATCGTCACGCCAAAGGCGAGTTCAACCAACCCACCGCGCTTCACATTGCCGGCGATCTGGAAAGGCTGGGTGCCGCGCGAACGACCCATGCCGAAGTCTGCATAGGCGCTGGCGCCATGGGCGAGGATCCATGGCACGCTTGCAAGCGAAAGCACATTGTTGATGACCGTCGGCTTGCCGAAAAGGCCTTGCACCGCAGGCAATGGCGGCTTGGCGCGCACCTGTCCGCGTCGTCCTTCGAGGCTCTCCAGCAAGGACGTCTCCTCGCCGCAGATATAGGCGCCGGCGCCGAGCCGCGCTTCCATATCGAAGGTCCGGCCAGAGCCCGCCACATCAGCGCCGAGCCAACCGCCCGCGCGCGCAATCTCGATTGCGCGCTGGATGGCGCGGAAAGCGTGCGGATATTCGGAGCGGATATAGACATATCCCTTGGTCGCTCCGACAGCGAGACCGGCGATGATCATGCCCTCGATGAGGGTGAAGGGATCGCCCTCCATGAGCATGCGATCGGCGAAAGTGCCGCTATCGCCCTCGTCCGCATTGCAAACGATATATTTGCGATCAGCCTCAGTGGCAGCGACGGTGCGCCATTTGACGCCCGTTGGAAAACCCGCGCCGCCGCGCCCGCGAAGGCCGGAGGCGACGACTTCATCGACGACCTCAGGAGGCGTCATTGCGAGTGCGCGCTTCAGGCCCTCGAAACCGCCATGGGAGCGATAATCTGAAAGCGACAGTGGATCGGTGACACCGCAGCGCGCGAAGGTCAGGCGTTGCTGGCGGCGCATCCAGTCGAGATCCTCGACCCTACCGATGCGCGCGTCATGCTCGCCGCCCTGTAGAAAGCCGGCTTCGAACAGCCCCGGCACATCGCGCGCGCTGACACTTCCATACCCAATGCGCCCTTGGGGCGTCTCCACCTCTACAAGGGGCTCCAGCCAGACCATGCCACGCGAACCATTACGGATGACCGTCACATCCAACCCACGAGCATGCGCCTCTCGTGCGATCGCCTTGGCGACCGCATCTGCGCCGACTGCAAGGGCCGAGGAATCGATGGGAACGAAGATGCGCGCGCTCATGACCGCGCTCCGTTCAATTGGCTCAGCAGCGCATCAAGCCGCGCTTCATTCAGCCGCCCGATGGGTTCGCCATCGATCAGCGCGGCGGGAGAGACGGCGCACTGGCCGAGACA
>CANGOK010000105.1 GCA_947455285.1 Beijerinckiaceae bacterium
CGCGCCAAGACCAATATCGACGCCTTCCGCGAGGCGCTGGCCAAGCGCGGCGGCGCCGCCCAGCCCAAGGCCGAATTTAAAGGCGGCGCGGCGATTGGCGTGCTGCGCCAGATCGTGGTCGCCGACACGGATGCTGAGGCGCACGCCATCGCCGAACCTGCCGTCAAGCATCACCACGCGAACCTGACCTACCTCGCCCGTAAGCACGCCCATGAAGGCAGCGTCGCCCAGCGCCTCAACATCCCGCTGGCCGCGAGCATCGAAGACGCGCTGCGCGAAGGCACGGTCATCGCGGGAACACCGGACACGGTCTGCGGCGAGATCGAACGTCAGGTCAGCGAAATGGGGATCAATTATCTCCTGACCTATCCCTTCTTCGGAACCATGCGTCTCGATCAGGCCCTGCGCTCGCTCAATCTCTTCGCCAGCGAAGTGATGCCGAGGGTCGCGCACCTCTGAACGCGGCGACGATTGACGCGCGCGGCGGCGGCGTTACCCTAGCATGCAAGGGCAGCCCTCTTGGGGGCCATGCCCATAGGGAGAACGTCCATGTCGCGCGCCACAATGCTGGCGGGCGCAATCCTCGCCGCCGTCACCTCCATGGTGAGCGCACAGGCGCAGGATCTCGCGTCCGTCTGGAAGGGAAAGACCGTCACCATCGTCGTTGGCACCTCCGCAGGCGGCGGCTACGACACCTATGCGCGGATGTTGGGTCGCTACATGGGCCGCCACATTCCGGGCAATCCCAATGTGGTGGTGACGAATATGCCCGGCGCGGGCAGCCATCTCATGGGCGGCTATATCTCAGGCGTCGCGGCGAAGGACGGAACATTCATCGGCGCGCCTTTCTCAGCACAGCCGCTTGGCCCCGTTCTCGAGGACGCATCGCAGCTTCGCTACGATCCCGCGAAACTCCATTATCTCGGCAGCGCCGATGTAGACGCCTTCCTATGCATCATCGGGAAAAACGCCCCGGTCAAAACCTTCGCCGATACCTTCCAGACCGAATTGATCATGGCGGGGACCGCGGAGACCGGATCGACCGGTTATCTGCCAGTCTTGCTCAACAATGTGCTGGGCACGAAATTCCGCATGGTCGTGGGCTATCCCGGCACACGCGAAATGACCAACGCCATCGAAAAAGGCGAAGTTCACGGCATGTGCGGCATGAACTGGTCGAGCATTCTGACCCAATACTCCAATATGATCAAAGCGGGCGAAATCTCGATCCTCGCGCAGGAGAACCTGACCGGGCATGCCGAAATGGACCGCATGGGCGTGCCGCGCACTGGCGATTTCGCCAAGACCGAGGAGCAACGACGCATCCTTGACATCGTCTATTCCCAGCAACTCTCCAGCCGACCCTTCTTCGTGGCCGCCGAAGTGGCGCCCGAACGGGTGGCGGCGCTGCGAAAGGCCTTCATGGACACTTGGAAAGATCCCGACTTGCTGGCGGAGGCAGGGAAGATGGGTTTGCAGGTCGGCCCCGTGAGCGGTGAAGACGTGCAGGCCCTGTTGGCGAAAATCTACGCAAGCCCTCCCGATCTTCTCGCCAAAGCCAAAGAGGCCATCAAAGTGAAGCGCTGAGCGTGTTGCCAAGCGATAAAGTTGCGATAATTTGAAACTATAATTGGAGGAAACGACGTGCTGTCGCTCAAGGTCGCCCATATCGAAGATGCGACGCCGCGCATCAAGCGCATCGAACTTGTATCCGCCGATGGCGGAACCCTGCCCGCCTTCACCGCCGGCGCACATATCGACCTCGAACTGGGAAATGGCGAGGCGCGCTCCTATTCACTGCTCAATGATCCATCGGAAACGAACCGCTATGTGATCGCCGTCCTTCGCGAGGCCAATGGGCGGGGCGGCTCGGCATGGATTCACGATTCATTGCGCGAAGGCGATCCGCTGGGTTCGCCTGCCCCCATCAATCATTTTCGCCTGAGCGAGGATGGCGAAAATCATATTCTCATCGCTGGCGGAATCGGGATCACGCCCATCGCCAGCATGGCGGCGCGGCTGAAGGCGCTCGGCAAGAATTATGAGCTCCATTACTGCGCCCGCTCGGCTGAGGAAGCCGCCTTCGTCAATGAGCTTCAATCCGTGCATGGCGACAAGTTGAAGCTGACCCTCGACGGCGGCGATCCATCGCGCGGGCTAGACGTGACCGCTCTGCTCGCCAAGCGCCCGAGCGCGGGCCATGCCTATGTCTGCGGTCCCGCTGGCCTCATCCGCGCCGTGCGCGAGGCCGGACGCGAATGGCCCAAGGGCACCGTGCATTACGAACTCTTCAAGGGCTCTGAAGAAGACATCGCGCTGCGCAAGAGCGACCAGCCTTTCGACGTCGTGCTGAACAAATCCGGGCGCACGTTGCATGTGCCCGCCGACCTTTCGCTTCTCGACGTGCTGAAAGCCGAAGGCTTCAAGATCAAGACGCTCTGCAAGGAAGGCGTCTGCGGCACCTGTATCGTAGGGCTCATCTCAGGCAAGGCTGACCATCGCGATGACGTGCTGAGCGACGACGAACGCGAGGAATCCATGCAGGTTTGCGTATCGCGCGCCATGCCGGGCGAAACGCTGGTGCTCGATCTCTAAGCGAATAATGTTTCAGGAGGACAACCCATGAGTTCAACAGCCAATCCGGTGGTCAAGACGAAGTCGCTGATCTGCGGCACGCTCGTGACGACCGATCTTTCACGCGCCCGCAAGATGCTGGAAGGCGCTCTCGGCATGGAATGCGTCTCGCCCTCCAAGGGCCTGCTCTATGCGCGCGATCGCGCTTTCGGTAAGGGCGGCGACAAGGCGGGAGAGCCCTATTGGGTGCTCGAAATTCGCGAGCGTGAAAATATCGAAGTCGCGCAGGAAATGCTCAACCATTGGGGCGTCGCAGCGCCCAGCCAGGCGGCGGTCGACGAAGCCTATGAGAAGCTGAGCGCCAACAAGGAAGAATTCGGCATCGCCCGCGTGCAGAAGCCGCGTTTCCGCAATGGCTCCTACGCCGTCTATTTCTCTGACAAGGACAGCAACTGGTGGGAAGTCGAATATCGCGCGCCCGAACTGATCTACACCGCCCTGCGTGAAAAGGGCGATCAATACGCCGATTGAGGGAGAGTCACATGTCAGCCATCACCCCGCTCGTCCAGAACGAGTTCTTTTCTCACGGCACGATCGAATGCACGGACATGGCCGCCACACGGCGGTTCCTGACCGACTTCCTCGGCCTCGACATCATCCGCCCGCTCAAGGAAGCGCAATATATGTGGAAGGGCGGACCATGGTCCGTCGTCTGCGTCTGCGTCGCTGATGGCGAAGCCAAGGACCAGAGCCCCGAGAACCATTTCAAACTCGCGGTCGAAGAAGCTGGCGACGTCGATTCCGCCCATGCGGCGGCGCTCGCGCAAAAGGATGACTACGGCATCGTTCAGGTTCATGACGTGCGCGAAGAAAACGGCGTACGGTCTTTCAAGCTTCAGGACCTGAACAAACATTGGTGGGAGATCGCCAATGTTTCGCAGGCCTATTACGACCGCCTGTTCGAAGCGGGCGATCGTCCGAACTGACGGCGCCCCCGAGAAGCGCAAACGAAAACATGGGAGGGAATAACATGCGCGCATTCAGTCGCATTCTGGGCGGGCTCGCAGTTTTGGGTCTCATGACCCTTGCGAGCCCGGCGGTTCAGGCGCAGGGTAAAGTCAATGTCGGTTACGTGACCGCGAGCGACTTCCTGCCCCTGCTGGTGGCCAAGGAAAAGGGCTTCTTCGAGAAGCGCGGCCTTGATGTGGAGCCAAAGCGCATCCCCATCATCACCAACATTCCGCCCGCCCTCGTCTCGGGCGATCTCCAGATCGGCTCGGCGACCATGCCGCTTCTGCTGCAAGCCAATGACGGCGGGCTCGACATGCGGCTTGTGGCTGGCGCGGCGCGCCACCTGAAGGAAACCTCCAAGATCGCGCTCATGGTGCGCAGCACGCTCAAGATCGAAAAGCCCGAAGATCTCAAGGGCAAGAAGATCGGCGTCGCCGGCTTCAACAGCACGATGGATGTTTTCGTGCGCAAATGGCTGAAGCTGAAGGGAATCGACCCGAAGGAAGTCACCTTCGTGGAAGCCGCCTTCCCGCAAATGCCGGATCTGCTCAAGGGCGGCACGGTGGACGCCGTGACCATCACCGAGCCCATGCGCTCCATCGCCCAAAAGAGCGGCGCGGCCTATGTCTTCGCCGATTATGTCGCCGAATATTACCCCGACCTTCTCATGGTGGGCTATATCGCCAACGGCGAATGGGCGACGAAGAACGCGGCCGCCATCAAGACCTTCCGCGAGGCCATGGACGAAGCCATCGCCTATATCGCCGCCAATTGGGATGAGACCCGGGGCATAGAACAGAAGGCCTTCGGCTTCACCTCCAACGCGCCGACCGCCTACAAGACCGCCGTCAAACCGGACGATCTCGACACCTACATCACGGTCGGCAAGGAACTCGGGCTCTACCGCAGCGCGCTCGATCCCAAGAAGATGATCGTGAACTGAGAATGAGGGCGCGCGGCTGGATGCGCGCGCGCCCGTCTTCCCCTAGACTGACGCCCCACGTGCTGCTGAGGGGCTCGCATGATCAGGATCGACAGCCGCACCAGCATCGATGAAGACGACCTGCGGGAAACCTTCATCCGGGCGTCGGGACCGGGCGGTCAGAACGTCAACAAAGTCTCGACCGCCGTTGAGCTGCGCTATGACGCGCGCGGCGCGGCGACCCTGCCCGAGGACGTGCGCGAGCGCCTGATGCGGCTCGCAGGCAGCCGCCTCACCCAGGACGGCGTTATCGTCATTCTCGCCCAAAGGTTCAGAACGCAGGAACGCAACCGGGCGGATGCGTTGGAGCGGCTCACGACCATGGTGCGTCAGGCGGCGACGCGGCCGATCAAGCGGATCGCCACCCGCCCCACCCTGGGCTCGAAAACCCGCCGCCTCACCGCCAAGAAAATAGCCTCGACCACAAAGTCCCTCCGCAAGAGACCACTGGATATTTGAAGATTTTTAAGGGCCAGTGTTGCTACATATCAACAGCGCCCCCGCTGCAGCCTCTGTAAGGTGTTGGCGCGTCGCAATTCCCGTCGGCCCAGTCATGTCCTTGTACCGCTCACAACCGCAACATTCAGGCGACCCGGCCACCATGTCGGGCGAGATCCTGCTGCGCATCGGCATAGCGCTTTTCGCGGTGGCCGCGCCCTGCGCCGCGGTCGTGTCGCGGCGCACGCTCTTCGTGCTCCTGCCAGTGGCCGCCCTGCTCATGATCATCGGGAGCCTGCTGCTGCCGGGGGCGGCCACGCAGGTTCTGCGCCATCTGCGGACCGCCCTGACCCGTCCGCTCGTTCTCCTGCCGATCCTGCTGCTGATCTGGGCCGGGCTGTCCTTCGCCTGGACTCCCTTTCCGGCGCTGGCGACAGAACGCTATTTGCGAACCGCCGGAACGATCCTGATCACCTTCGCCGCTCTCGGCTGCCTGCCGGCCCGGGTGAAACCCACCTATTCCAACATGCTGCCGCTTGGCGTCTTGCTGGCCTCGATGGCCACGGTCGCAACGATGCTCCTGTCACAACAGACCGGGCAACCCGACTCCGAGGGAGGCGATACGCTTCAGAGAGCGGTCGCCGGGCTTGTAGCGCTCATGTGGCCGGCGATGACGGCGCTCGCTGCGCGGGGTTGGGGAACTCTGGCTGGTCTCTTGGGCGTTTGCGCCGCAGGCGCAGCGCTTTTGGTCGGCGCCCCCATCCCCCTCGCCGCGCTCCTGATCGGGGTCGCGGTCTTTTCAATTGGCTTTTCGGCGCCCGAGCGACTGGCCAAGATCCTGGGCCTCGGCGTTGCGGGCCTCCTCCTCGGCGCCCCAGTGATCATTCTAGCGCTTGATCCGCTGTCCTCCCGCCTTGATGGGCAAGGCTTCTTTGGGTTGCTGCACCTATGGGCGGAGATCGTCAAATCCGAGGGGCTGAAGCTCATCACCGGCCACGGCTTCGACACGGCTGTGCGCGCCATGAACGCCGGGCTTCTGCCGTCAGGCGCGCCGCGCGGCATCCTGTTTGAGATCTGGTACGAGCTTGGGTTGGTCGGCGTGGGCGCCTCGGCCGTCCTTATGTGGTGCGCCTTCACAGCGGCCGGACGGATGGGGCGCCTGACGGGCGGCTACCTCATGGCGGGCCTCGCAACCGTGCTGACGATCTCCATCGCAGGCGTCTCGATCTCGCAGCTGTGGTGGACCACCCAGCTTGCGGGCGTGGCGCTCGCCTTCGCGGTCGCGATTCGCACGCAGGCGCGCGAAACCGAACGCGTCGCCACCGTGAATCAGCGGCCCGTGCTCAAGATCTGAGCGCGGCCGGACTTGACGCCCCGCGCGAAGTCACGTTTGGCTGCGAACCTTGGAGATGGGTTTGGGGAGAGTCGGATGACGGCCGAGGCGAAGGCGCCGCGCTTGGCGCCACCGGGCGAATTGCCGACCGAAACGACCCAGGCGAGCAGGTTTGGCAAAACCCGCACCGCCCAGTCGACGGCCCTGCTCGAAGACTATGTCGAACTCATCGACGACCTTCTGGCCATGAACGGCGAAGCGCGCCCGACCGACGTGGCGCGGCGCTTTGGGGTCTCCCACGCCACCGCCATCAAGACCATCGCCCGTCTGAAGCGCGAGGGCTTCGCGACGTCCAAACCCTATCGCGGGGTCTTCCTGACGCCTGAAGGCCATGAACTGGCCCACCGCGTGCGCGCCCGCCACCGGCTTGTCGTCGAATTGCTGCTGGCGCTTGGCGTGCCTCGTGAAGCGGCCGAGGCTGACGCGGAGGGCATCGAGCACCATGTCTCTGAAGCGACGCTCGCCGCCTTCGGCAGATTTCTGGGCGGCGCGCGTGGCCTCTGATAAGATGACCCGAACTCTCCAAGGAGCGAGCCTCCCATGAAGAATGTCCTGGTTCCAGTCGAACTGCATTCCTCCATCGATTCTGTGCTGGCGAGCGCCCTGCTCTTCGCCCGGCGTTTCGACAGCTATCTCGAAGGCATGCCGCTCGGGCCTGACCTGCCGGACCTCGTCGCCTTCGACATGCCCGTGAGCTGGACCGCCGCCGACCAGAACACCTGGCGGGAATTGGCCGAAGAAAGCCAGCATCGCTTCGTGGATTTCATGAACGCGCAGAAGGTCCCGTCCCATGAGGCCACGTCGCACAATCTCTCGTGGGGCTGGGCGGGCGAGGCGGCCTTTGGCGACTCCCACGTGTCGTCCTATGCGCGCATCTTCGATGTGACGGTGATGGGGCGCCCCGGCGACGAGCGGGGCGACGCGCGCATGGCGACGGCCGAGGCGGCGCTGTTCGAGAGCGGGCGACCGGTTCTTCTCGCGCCCCCCACGGCGCCGACCATATTGGGCGACACGGTCGTCATCGCCTGGAACCAGAGCACGGAAACCGCCCGCGCCACCGCCTTCGCCATGCCTCTCTTGCAAAAGGCGCGGCGCGTCGTGGTGCTGACGGTGACTGAACATAAGGTCAATGGGCCGACCGGCGAGCAGCTCGCCCATAATCTGCGCGCCAATGGCGTGGCGGCCGAAGCGCTGGAGCGCAGCGCCAAGGGCCGCTCCCATGGCGACGCCATCCTCGATCACACCGCCGCCATTGGCGGCGACCTGCTGGTGAAGGGCGCCTACACCCAGAGCCGGCTGCGTCAGATGATCTTCGGCGGCGCCACGAGCCTCATTCTGAGCAAGGCGACGCTGCCGGTCTTCATGTCGAACTGAAGTCTCATATCCGCCGGCTGGGATTGGTCCACGCCAGAATGACGCCAATCCCGGTGAAGAGCGGCGTCAGCAGGAAAGCCAGCTTGAAGGCGAAGGCGATGGTCTCGGACACCGCCGCCTTTCGGGCGGGAGAGAGGTCGGCGAGGGCGGATGCGCCAGATTCGATCAGGCGCGCGAAGATAGCTGGCGCCTCGGGGTCGCTGAGAGTGATGGCGGCGAACAGTATCGAGCCCAGCAGGGCGGTGCCGAAGGCAGCGCCAACGGTTCGCGAGAACTGAATGGAGCCCGCCGCCGCGCCAAGCGCCTTGCGCCCGGCCGCCGTCTGCACGGTGACCTGAACCACCGCCATCACCGTGCCCATAAAAAGGGACGAGACGCTGAGCACGGCCATCAATTGCGTCATGGTCATCTCGGCGCCGAAAAAAGTGAAGATCAGCAGAAAGGCCGTGGCGCCGATCAATCCGAAGGACGGGAAGATCATCGTGTGCCCGGTGCGCGTGACGAATCGGCCAGTGAGGATCGAGCCAACGCCAATGCCGATGCTGACCGGCAACAGCATGAGACCCATCTGCGAGGCGGAGAGTCCATGGACCACGCGCAGATAGAGGGGCAGAAACGCCACCAGCGAGGTGAGCGCCGCGCCATGGCAAGCCGCCAGCCCATTGGCCCGCCAGATGATCGGCTGCCCGAGCAAAGCCATGGGCAGCAGAGGCGCCGCCGCCACGCGCTCACGCCGCAGCAAGAGCACGAGCGCGAAAATCGCCACAGCGAAGAGGGCGATGACCTGCGGCGCGGTGTTCGGATCGAAATGGCGCAATTGCTCCAGCGCGATCAGGACCGGCGCGATGAAGCTGATGAAATACAAAAGCCCCGGCGTGTCGAAGCTCCATTGCTCATGACGCACGCCCGGACGGTTCTGGATGCGGAAGACGAGCAGGATCGCCACAACGCCCAAGGGCAGGTTGACAAGAAAAATGGATTTCCAACCGAGATGCTCCGTCAGGAAGCCGCCAGCCACTGGCCCGAAGACCGACGAGACCGTGGCGACCGTGGCGAGATAGCTCTGGTAATGGCCGCGCTGACGAGGCGGAACCACCTCCCCGATGAGCGCCTGCGAAAGAGACATGAGGCCGCCGCCGCCAAAGCCCTGCAGAACGCGCGCCGCCGCGAGCCACAGCACCGAGGGGGCGAGGGCGCACAGCGCCGAAGCTCCCATGAACAGGCCTAGCGCGAAAAACATCAGGCGGCGCCGGCCGAAGACGTCGCCGAGATAACCATAGAGCGGCGCGGCGATGGTCGCGGCCACGAGATAGGCGACCACCACCCAGGACACACGCTCCACATCGCCAAGGCTCGCCGCCATGGCGGGCAGGGCGCTCGCCACGATGGTCTGGTCGCTGACCGCCATAAACATGGGCAGCATGACCGAGGGAAACACCAGCCTGAACAGGCCGGGCGTCTTGGCCGGATCGAAGGACCCGCTTGGAATGGTGCTCACAATGCCTGTCCCGGGAAGCGCAGCGACGCACGCGCACGATCAACATAGAGCGAATCGGCGCCGACGCCCAAGATCATATGAAGCGGAACTCTTTTTCCTACGCGCCCTTTGGACGCGGGGCCTCGGGGCAGCGCTCGGGCTTGATGTCGATGAGCGGCGTGCCATCGACGCAATCGAGCCCGCGCACCAGCACATGATCGGCCCCGACCTCCACAATCTCCACCAGCGACGAGGAAACCGGATTTGGGCGGTTCGGCGAGCGAATCGCAAAAGTGCCGGTCGTCTCGCCATTCGAACGCGGGCTTTGCAAGATGAGGTCGCGCCGGGCGAGATGCATCCAATAGAGAATTTGCGCATGGCTATGCTCGCCAAGGCCTTTCAACGCCGCACGCCATGGCTCGTTGACCTCAATGCGGCAGACAGGCCCATGGTCCCGATCGCCCTGCCGGGGACAATCGCGGCTCGTCGCCCAAGGCGTGCTTATGCGCCCGATGAAGATGAGGCCCGCGTCCATATGGCCCGGCGTTTCGACCGTGACTTCGCCTGCGCGCAGGCTGGCGGCGCCCTCTGTGCTCATCTGTCGTTCTCCTGCCCAAGGCGCTTGCAACGCCGACGCGGACCCATAGTATGGCCGCAACCATTCATACGCATAGAGGAAGCGCTCCGATGATCGATCCGTTCGAGGATCATTGCTGGCAGGACATCATGCCTGCCGACATTCTTGATCTCTACGCTCACTACAAGCGCGACACTTTCGTGGGGCCACGGCCCGCGCTGCTGGCGATCGACCTCTATAATATGGCCTATCGCGGCGGCGCCAATCCGGTGAACGAAGTCGCCCGCACCTTCCCCTC
>CANGOK010000106.1 GCA_947455285.1 Beijerinckiaceae bacterium
CGGTCCGTCGTTGCTTTAAGTCGCGTCCCCCGTTTGGCGGGGTTCGCCGGTTCGCTCCGGCTGCCGGTTTTTTCTGACGGTTAACCGGCCTCTTGTCCGGATCCCCGCCAACCGACACACGACCACAGGCACGTGCGATTTGGGCAAGCCGATCCATAATGGGATTCTCAGGGGATACAAGCAAAATTTTGCCTCTTTTTACCCGCTTGTGCAAAATATCCCACGAGCGTCTCGCCCATGCGGTCAGCGCCGCATTCGCCGCCAACTTGCCGACCCGCAAAAAGCCGGCTACCTCACCTTTTGAGCGCTCCAGCCGCAGGGATTTCGCGTCAGACATGTTCGAGATCGATCGTCGCAAGCTCGTCGCGTCCCTGGCTCTCGCCATGGGAGGCGCCGCCACCGGGCGCGCTGCAGCCCAGCAGGCGCCGGGAACTGCGCCGCAGCCTGCCCAGAACCCCGCCGCGGGCTTCAGCCACGAAGATGTGCTGCGACGGGCGCGCGAACTCGCCTCCGCGCCGCTAAGCGCCGCTCCCGCCCTGCCCGAGCCTTTGACGAAACTCGATCAGGACGCCTGGCGCGAGATCCGCTTCAAACCGGAACGCTCGCTTCTGGGCAACAACAACGGCGGCGCCTTCCGCCTGCAGACCTATCATCTCGGGCATATCTACCGGCGCCCTGTCATCGTGAACACGATCCGAGACGGCATCGCCACGCCCGTGCCCTATGCGGCCAATCTCTTCGATTACGGCGGAACCAAATTCGAAAAGCCTCTGCCGGTGAACACGGGCTTTGCAGGCTTCCGCCTGACCTATCCGCTCAACGACCCGCGCGCCTTCGACGAGGTGATTTCGTTTCTGGGGTCGAGCTGTCTGCGTTTTGTGGGCCGCGGCCAGCGGCCGGGCGTCTCAACACGCGGGCTTGGCGTAGCGGGCGGCACGAATGAAGAGCAGCCCTTCTTCCGGGAATTCTGGATCGAAACGCCCGAGCCCGGCGCAGACAAGATCGTCATTCACGCCCTGCTGGATGGCGAGGCGGCGACTGGGGCCTATCGTTTCGAGCTGCGGCCGGGGACCGACACGAAGCTCGACGTCAAGCTCACCCTGTTCCCGCGCAAATCCGGCGTGAAGATCGCGATCGCGCCGCTCAACTCCATGTTCCACCATGGCGAGAGCGATCAGCGCGCCAAGGCCGATTACCGTCCCGAGGCGCATGATTCCGACGGGCTGCTCATCCACACGGGCTCCGGCGAATGGCTCTGGCGCCCGCTGCGCAATCCTGCCGCCACGCAGGTCTCGGCCTTCATGGGCAAGGACATGCGCGGCTTCGGACTCGTGCAGCGCGACCGGAATTTCGAGCATTATCAGGATCTTGAACTCGCATACGAGCGGCGCCCTAGCTATTGGGTCGAGCCTGTGGGCGACTGGGGCGAGGGCCATGTGGAGCTGGTGGAGGCTCCCGGCGCAGACGAGGGCGCCGATAACATCACGGCGTCATGGATCCCGGCCGCTGCGCCGGAGCCCGGCAAGCCGCTGTCGCTCGCCTATCGCATCACATCCTCGCTCGACATGGAGCGGCTCTCGACCGCCGGGCGCGCGATCGGCGCCTTTCCGGCGCAGGCCAAACCGGGCGCAAAGGAACCCAATGCGCGCCGTTTCCTGATCGACTTCTCAGGCGGCGAGTTGCCCTTTTTTCTGAACGACGCCGCCGCCATCGAGGTCGTCGCCACGGCCTCGGAAGGGCGCATCCTGCGGACCTCCGTGACGCCCAACCCCTTCGCCCGAGGCTTCCGCGCTGCGCTCGACCTGCAGCTCGATCCCGGCCAAGCGACCGACCTGCGCGTTTCCCTGCGCAACGGCTCGCGCACCCTCACAGAAACCTGGACCATGCCGTTAAGGGCCGAGTGATACGCCTTGCGCTCAGGCGCGTATAAGATCAAAAGCAACCATTCACATCACACCGGGGGCCCGCATCGGCCGGAAGGAGCATCGTGAAACAGTGCCAGACCATCGCAACCATCACCCTCGCCCTTCTGACCCTGCCAGCGCAGGCCGCCGACAAGGTGACCTTCGGCACCAACTGGCTCGCTGAAGCCGAACACGGCGGCTACTATCAGGCTGTCGTCGACGGCACCTATGCGAAGCATGGGCTTGAGGTGAAGATCCTGCAGGGCGGGCCGCAGGCTAACAATCGCCTGTTGCTGACCGCAGGCCGCATCGAATTCGCCATGGGCGCGAATATGATCCAGGCCTTCACGGCGGTGGAGCAGAATGCGCCGAGCGTCGTCGTCGCCTCGCAC
This sequence comes from Beijerinckiaceae bacterium, assembly GCA_947455285.1. GTDB lineage: Bacteria > Pseudomonadota > Alphaproteobacteria > Rhizobiales > Beijerinckiaceae > Terripilifer. Next base: position 2,297 of record CANGOK010000106.1, read on the forward strand.
TTCCAAAAAGACCCGATCGTCTTCATGTCCCATCCGGGCGCGGGCTTCGACAGGTTCGAAGATCTGCCGAAGGCCCCCGCCTTCGTGGGCAAGGATACGCTGGTGTCGGCCTGGCAATGGCTGAAGCTCACCTATGGCTTCAAGGACGAGAAGGTGAAGCCCTACACCTTCAATCCCGCGCCCTTCATCGCCGACAAGAATTCGATCCAACAGGGCTACGCCACCTCGGAGCCCTTTGAGGTCGAGCGTCAGGGCAAGTTCAAGCCCAATGTCTTCCTGCTGGCGGACTATGGCTATGACACCTATTCCACCACCATCGAAGCGCGCCGCGATATGATCGAGAAGAATCCCGATCTCGTGCAGCGCTTCGTCGACGCCTCAGCCATCGGCTGGTACAACTATCTTTATGGTGACAACGCCGCCGCCAACGCCGCGATCAAGAAAGACAATCCCGACATCAGCGACGAGCAAATCGCTTTCTCCATCGCGAAGATGAAGGAATATGGGATCGTCGATTCCGGCGATACGCTGTCGAAGGGCATCGGCGCCATGACCGACGAGCGCGTCAAAAGCTTCTTCGACAAGATGGCGAAGTCGGGCGTCGTGAAGGCGGATCTCGACTATAGAAAGTCCTATGACCTGCGCTTCGTGAACAAGGGCGTCGGCCTGTCGCTGCGGTCGAAGAACTGATCCGCCCGATGGCGAACATGCTGAGCCTGCGCGGCGTCGACAAGGTCTTCGCGAGCGGCGCGCAGGCCTTGGGCGGCCTTGATCTTGATGTGCGCGAAGGCGAGTTCCTGAGCCTGCTTGGGCCTTCTGGCTGCGGTAAATCCACGGCGCTGCGCATGATCGCGGGCCTCGCTCAACCGACGCGCGGCGCCATCGAATGGCGCGCGGGCCGGCCTGAAGTCGGCTTCGTGTTTCAGGACGCAGTCCTGATGCCCTGGGCGACTGTTTTCGACAATGTCTGGCTGCCGCTGCGTCTCGCGGGCCTCTCGCGCGCGCAATCTTCTTCGAAGATCGAAGCCGCGCTCGAATTGGTTGGCCTGCATGGCTTCGCCAATGCCTATCCGCGTGAACTTTCCGGTGGCATGAAGATGCGCGTCTCCATCGCGCGAGCGCTGGCGCTGCGCCCTGCGCTGCTGCTCATGGACGAACCTTTCGCTGCGCTCGATGAAATCACGCGCCAGAAGCTCAACGACGATCTCATGCGCCTGAAGCAGGAGCTCAGCGCCACCGTGATCTTCGTGACCCATTCGGTTTTCGAAAGCGTCTATCTGTCGGACCGCATCGCGGTGTTCAGCTCGCGTCCGGGGCGCGTGGCGGCGGAGATTGAAGTGAGTGCGTCAACGCCGCGGAACGATGAGTTCCGCTTGAGCCCGCTTTATGCGCAGGCCTGCAAGAAAGCCTCCGACGCCCTCCACGCCGCCATGGGAGAGGCCTGATATGCGCCGCTCTTTCACGGATTACGCGCTGCCAGTTTTCGTCTTCCTCGCCATGATCGGCATTTGGGAGGCGGTGGTGCGCATCAACGCCATTCCGCCCTATGTGCTGCCGGCGCCCTCGCTCATCGGGGCTACGCTGGTCAATGATTGGGAGACGCTCTCGGGCTCGCTGCTCGTAACCCTGCGCATCACTTTCGAGGCGCTTTTCGCGGCGACCATCGGCGGCGTGGCGCTCGCCATTCTCTTCGCCCGCTCACGCTGGATTGAACGCTCGTTCTTTCCGCTGGCGGTGGTGCTGCAGGTGACGCCCATCGTCGCCATCGCGCCGCTGTTGCTGGTTTATCTTGAAGCCAATACGGCGGTGCTGGTCTGCGCCTTCCTAGTCGCCTTCTTCCCCATCCTCTCGAACATGGCGCTGGGGCTCGCTTCGGCGGATCATAATCTGATCGACCTCTTCGAGCTCTACAAAGCTTCGCGCTGGAAGCAGCTGATCCTGCTGCGCCTTCCCTCCGCCCTCCCCTATTTTCTGGGCGGCTTGCGCATCGCGGGCGGGCTCGCGCTGATCGGCGCCATCGTGGCGGAGATCGCGGCGGGCTCTGCGGGGCAAGGCGCGGGCCTAGCCTTCCGCATCGTGGAGGCGGGCTTTCGCCTCAACATTCCCCGCATGTTCGCCGCGCTGGCGCTGATCTCGGCGAGCGGCGTTCTGATCTATCTCACCTTCACGCTGCTATCTTGGGCGCTGCTCTCGCGCTGGCATGACAGTTCGCGCGAGCGAGGCGTTTGATCACAGGGCGAAGCGCACCAGCACGCCAAGCCCGGCCATGGTGAGGACCACCTGAACGAGCCCCCAGTGCAGCCGCATGACCAGCACGAAAGCGAGCGCTGAAAGCAGGGCGGCTTTCCAATCGAAGGTCGCGATTTCAACGGTCGGCCAGCGCAAGACGCCGATGGCCTCCCATGCGCTTTCGCCAAAGAGCAGATGCAGGCCGAACCAGGCGGCGAGATAAGACATCACCCCAACCACAACCGCCGTGATGGCCGAGAGCGCAGCCGAAAGCCGCACATTGGCGCGCAGGCGCTCCATATGCGGCGCTCCGGCGAAGATCCACAGGAAGGACGGGGCGAAGGTCGCCCATGACGTCATGATCGCGCCAAGGGCTGCGGCGAGCGGCGGCGTAAAGGGCGCTGCGTCGCGCCAGGCGGCCAGAAAACCCACGTGCTGGGTGACGAGAATGGTCGGGCCGGGCGTCGTCTCCGCAAGACCGAGCCCATCGGCCATTTCCGCCGCGCTGAGCCAGCCCTTCACCGTGACAGCATCCTGCGCGAGCCAGGCGAGCAGCGCATAGGCGCCGCCGAAAGACAGGAGGGCGAGCTTGCCGAAAAAGAGGCCGAGCGTCGTGATGACGTGATGCGGGCCAAGCATGAGCGCAGCGAAGGCCACCGGCGCCCACCAGACCCCGATCCACACGAAGATGGCCCGCAGGGTCTCGCCCCAACCGCCATCGCGAACGGCGTCCGCCGAGACGTTCGAGCCCGCGCCGAAAATGGAGGGCGCAAGAGGTTGGGCGACATAGCCAATCAATCCTGCGCCAACCACCACCAACGGAAAGGGCGCATCGAGAAACATCAGCAGGGCGAAGGCCACAACTGCGATGGCTTCGAAAATCCAATGCTTGAACGCGCGTTTGGCGATGCGCGCGATGGCGTGGAAGACCACCGCCAGAACAGCCGTCTTGATGCCGAAGAAGAGCCCCGCCACCAGCGGCACGTCCTGCCCATAGGCGTAGAGAAAGCTCAGGGCCAGCATGACAATGGCGCCGGGGACGACGAACATGAGCCCGCCGAAGAGCCCGCCGCGCACCCCGTGCAGCAGCCAGCCGATATAGGTGGCGAGCTGCTGGGCTTCGGGGCCGGGCAGTAGGGTGCAGTAATTCAGCGCGTGGAGGAAACGCCCTTCGTCGATCCACTTGCGCTCATCGACGAGAACGCGGTGCATCATGGCGATCTGCCCGGCCGCGCCGCCGAAGGAGGTGAGCCCGATCACGGTCCAGACCCGGGCGGCCTGCGCGAAAGAGACCTGCGGCATGGCCGGCTGCGCCGAATGATCCTGTTGATTCGTCATGCGCTCCGCCCCTCCTGCCGTTCGGGGAGCCTTGGAGAAGGCCGGGCACCCTGTCAAATCGCCGATTTCAGGGGGCGCTGCCTTGACCGGGGTCGCGCAAAGCGGCATCCGATCAGGATCGGAAATCCGGAGTTCGGCCATGAACCATTCGAACCTTCCCTCACGGCGCAGCTTCCTCAATGGCGCAGCCGCCCTTTCGCTGGGCTCCGCCTTGCCTCTGCCCGCCCTGGCGCAGGCCTGGCCGACGAAGCCCGTGCGCGTCCTCGTGCCCTTCGGCGCAGGCGGCATCGCGGACATCACCGTGCGCATCGTGGCTGAGCGGCTGGGCGACAAGCTCGGCCAGCGTTTCGTGATCGAGAACCAGCCCGGCCCCGGCGGCATCAACGCTGCGCGAGCGGCCCTGCAGGGCGGCACGGACGGCTATAGCCTCGCGCTTTTCTCGAACGGCACCGCCGTGGCGGCGGGCCTCTTCAAGAACCTGCGCTATGACCCCGTGAAGGAATTCGCCCCCGTTTCGGCGCTGGGCTATTTCGACTTCGTCTTCGCCACGGGCGGGGAGAGCCGATTCAAGACCCTTGGCGAACTCCTCGCCGAGGCGCGGGCGAAGCCCGGCGTCCTCAACATCGGCACCATCGCCAGCGGCAGCACGCAGAACCTCTCGGGCGAGCTCTTCAAGAGCAGCGCCAACATCGACGCGCGCATCGTGCCCTATCGCACCACGCCTGACGTGATTCTGGCGGCCTTGCGCGGCGATGTGGACCTGATCGTCGATTCCTACGCCTCGATGAAAGCCAATCTGGAGGACGGCAAGCTGCGCGCGCTCGCCACCTCCAGCATCAACCGCTCCGTGTCTCTGCCCAATGCGCCGACCGTAGCGGAAGCCGGGATCCCGGGCTTTGACGTGACCTCGTGGAATGCGATCTTCGCGCCTGCGGGCACGCCCCAGCCGATCATCGACACGCTGAACAAGGCCATTCTCGAAGTCCTCGCCCTGCCTGACACCAAGAAGCTGCTGCTCGATCTTGGCATCGAGGCGAAGGGCTCAACCCCGGCGGAGCTTGGCGAGAAGCTGCAGGCGGACATCGTGAAATGGACCGCCATCATCGACAAGTCGGGCATCGAGAAACAGTGACGCCGCAGGGCGGGTGAAGGGAGGCGCGTATGGCGCAAGAGAATTTGCTGATGCCGGTTCCCCTCCCGCCTCTGGCGCAGGAGAAACTGGCGAAGTCCTTCCGCCTGATCCGGCTCTGGGAGGAGGCCGACCGCGAAGCGGCCCTCGCCGCCATCGCGCCGACCCTGCGCTTCATCGCGACCGGCGTGCCCATTCTCACCGAGGGGGTCTCGCATCCCATCGACGCGGCCTTTCTGGCGCGCTTCCCCAAGCTCGAACTCGTCGCCAATCTCGGCGTCGGCTACGACAATATCGACATCGACGCCTGCGCGGCGCGGGGGATCATCGTCACCAACACGCCTGACGTGCTGACCGAAGAGACGGCGGACACCGCGTTCGGCCTGCTGCTCTGCGCCGTGCGTCAGTTTCCGCAGGCGGATCGTTATTTGCGCCGGGGCGAATGGCTCAAAGAGGCCTTTCCCCTGACCGCGAGCCTGCGCGACCGCACCATGGGCATCGTGGGCCTTGGGCGCATCGGCCGCGCCATCGCGAAACGCGGCGAGGCCTTTGGGCTCAAGATCGCCTACCACGGGCGCAAACCGCAGGCGGATGCGCCATGGCCCTTTTACGAGCGGTTGGAAGACATGGCGAGGGCCTGCGACATCCTGATGGTCGCGACGCCGGGCGGCCCGTCGACGCGCAACCTAATCGACGCGCGCATTCTCGACGCGCTGGGGCCGCAGGGGATTCTCGTCAACATCGCGCGCGGATCGGTGGTGGATGAGCCTGCCCTGATCGCCGCCCTGCGCGAGCGGCGCATTCTCACGGCGGGGCTCGACGTCTTCGCCCATGAGCCTGAAGTTCCTGCTGAACTCATCGCCATGGATCACGTGGTGCTGCTGCCCCATGTGGGCTCGGCCAGCCACGCCACCCGCGACGCCATGAGCGCGCTCGTCGCAGATAACGTGATTGCCTATTCGGCAGGTCGCGGACCGCTGACGCCAGTCGCTGAAACTCCTTGGATTGCGGGCGCGCAGACCGCACAATGAGGCTGCGTTCCGACGCTCGATTCGCGGGTATGACGATCATGGGGAGAAGAACTCACATGGACGCCGTCTATTTCAGATCGCCTCTTCTTGCTTTGGCCGGACTCGGCTTGATGCTGACCGCGCAGCCTGCAGCTGCACAGGGCATCCAGACATCGCCGCTGCCCCCGGCTCAGGGCGTCGCCGCCAATCCGGGTGCGGCAAAGCCTGCGCCTTCCGGCGACATGGCGGGCCGCTACATCATTCTGCGCGAAGGCGGCAGGGATGTCGGCTGCATGCTGACGCTTGAAGGAGCGGCGCGCGGCCCGGGCGGCGATCTCAAGGCGCAGCTCGCGCCAGCATGCCGCGATCAGGGCATCGTAGTCTTCGACCCCGTGGCTTGGCGCCTCGAGCGCGGGCGCCTCGTGCTGACCGCCCGCAAAGGCCATACGGCGACCTTCGAGAAACAGGTGGACGGAGCCTGGTGGAAGGACCCTGCCGAAGGCGGGAAGCCCCTTGGCGTGAAGAAAATCTAGACAGAAAATCGCGTTCCGGCGCCGCTGGTTGACAGGCGCCGGGCGATCGCCAATGGTGACGATACGGATGCGAAATCCGGTCCGGGGAGGACGTCTGCGAGCCGCAAGCCGTGCTCCGTCAGCCAGCCTGCCTGTGATGGCTTCGCATCATCCAGCAGGCGGTGGAACAGATGACATATCCCCTTTCGCAACAGGGCAAGGTCGTGCTCGTCATGGGCGGGGCGGGCGGCGTCGGCAGGTCCTGCGCGCGCATGTTCGCTGAAGCCGGCGCCCATGTGGTCGTGACGCACCGTCCGGGCGAAGACAAGGCGCGGGACGCCGCAAGCTTCGTCGCCAGCCTTCCGGGGAACGATCACGCGGCTTTCGCCGCCGATGTCGGCGACACCTCCACCATTGTCGCGCTGCAGAGCGCCCTGGCCGCTCGTTATGGCCGGCTCGACGTGCTCATCAACAGCGCCGGCTTCACCAAGCCCATTCCCCACGCCGATCTTGAAGCGCTGACCGATGACCTCATCGACGAGATGTTCCGCATCAACTGGCGCGGCCAGTTCGCCACCGTGCGCGCCTTCGCGCCCATGCTGAAGGCTAGCGGGGATGGGCTGATCGTCTCGATCTCCTCCATCGCCGCGCTGAACGGCAATGGCTCCAACATCGCCTATGGCGCTGTGAAGGCGGGCATAGATGCCATGACCAAATCGCTGGCGCGCGCGCTGGCCCCGGAGATCCGCGTCATGGGCGTGGCGCCGGGCGTGGTCGACACTGGCTTTGTCGCGGGACGCGGCGCTGAATTCAACGCCAAGACCGCACTCACGACGCCGCTGCGGCGCGTGGCGAGCGCGGATGACGTCGCCGCCGCCGTTCTGTCCTGCGCCACCCATCTTGGTTATTCCACCGGCTCGACGCTGATCGTCGACGGCGGTCGGGCTCTGTGAGGAACGCCATGCAAAGCCCTCGCGACAAGGTCTTCATCACCTGCGCCGTCACCGGCAACCTGACCCTGCCGGAACAGACGCCGCATCTGCCGATCACCCCCGAAGAGATCGCCGACGCCTGCCTTGGCGCTGCCGAAGAGGGCGCGGCCATCGTGCATATCCATGTGCGCGAGCCCGGCACCGGCAAACCCTCGATGGAGATCGCCTACTATCAGAACGTGGTCGCGCGCATCCGCGCCCGCAACAAGGATGTGATCCTGAACCTGACGACCGGCCCGGGCGGGCGCTTCGTTCCCTCCGAGGAAGATCCCAAGGTCGCCGGCCCCGGCACCACGCTCATCGTCCCGGAAAAGCGCGTCGAACATATCGCGCTGCTGAAGCCGGAAATCTGCACGCTTGATCTCAACACGATGAATTCGGGCGGGCAGGTCGTCATCAATACGCCCGGCAATGTGCGGCGCATGGCGAAGGTCATCGCGGCGGCCGGCGTGCGACCGGAGATCGAACTCTTCGATTCCGGCGACATCGCGCTGATGCACGACCTCATCAAGGACGGCTCCATCAAGCCCTCGCCGCTCTGCTCCTTCGTGATGGGCGTCAACTACGGCTTCCAGCCGAGCCCCGAAACGGTGCTTTACGCGCGCAACATGCTGCC
>CANGOK010000107.1 GCA_947455285.1 Beijerinckiaceae bacterium
TGATCCTTCAGCACCGTGAAAGCGCCCTCGGAGCCCGGCACAACGACGGCCTCGACATCGCCCGCGAACAGAAGTCGCTCAGGCGAGACGAGTTCGAAGTGGAAAGCAGCCATTGGTCAATCTCCGGTGCGATTCGGCTCGATCAGGCCGCTTCGGCGGCGAGGCGCTGGGCCTTCTCGATCGCTTCCTCGATGGTGCCGACCATGTAGAAGGCGGCCTCGGGGAGGTGATCGTACTTGCCTTCGACGAGGCCCTTGAAGCCCTTGATCGTGTCTTCGAGCGACACGAGCTTGCCGGGAGCGCCAGTGAAGATTTCCGCCACATGGAAGGGCTGCGACAGGAAGCGCTCGATCTTGCGGGCGCGAGCGACCGCGATCTTGTCATCTTCCGACAGTTCGTCCATGCCGAGAATGGCGATGATGTCCTGCAGGGCCTTGTAGCGCTGCAGCATCTGCTGCACCTGGCGGGCGACGGCGTAGTGCTCTTCGCCCACGATGATCGGCGAAAGCATGCGCGAGGTGGAGTCGAGCGGATCCACTGCAGGATAAATGCCCTTTTCCGCGATCGAGCGCGACAGCACGGTCGTCGCGTCAAGATGGGCGAAGGAGGTGGCGGGCGCGGGATCGGTCAAGTCGTCGGCGGGCACGTAAATGGCCTGGACCGAGGTGATCGAACCCTTGGTGGTGGTGGTGATGCGCTCCTGCAGCATGCCCATGTCGGTGGCGAGGGTCGGCTGATAGCCCACCGCCGAAGGAATGCGGCCGAGAAGCGCGGACACTTCCGAACCCGCCTGCGTGAAGCGGAAGATGTTGTCGACGAAGAAGAGCACGTCTTGGCCCTTGTCGCGGAAGTGCTCGGCGACGGTGAGGCCGGTCAGCGCGACGCGCGAACGGGCGCCCGGAGGCTCATTCATCTGGCCATAGACGAGGGCGCACTTGGAGCCCGCGCCGCCGCCCTTCTGGTTCACGCCGCCTTCGATCATTTCGTGATAAAGGTCGTTGCCTTCACGGGTGCGCTCGCCGACGCCGGCGAACACGGAGTAACCGCCGTGGGCCTTCGCGACGTTGTTGATGAGCTCCATGATGAGCACGGTCTTGCCGACGCCCGCGCCGCCGAAGAGGCCGATCTTGCCGCCCTTGGCGTAGGGAGCGAGCAGGTCGACGACCTTGATGCCCGTCACGAGAATCTGGGCTTCGGTGGACTGCTCGGCGTAGCTGGGAGCAGGCTGATGGATCGCGCGGGTGGTTTCAGCGTCGACCGGGCCAGCTTCGTCAACGGGGTCGCCGATGACGTTGATGATGCGGCCAAGCGTGCCATCGCCGACGGGGACCATGATGGGCGCGCCGGTGTCGTAAACGGGCTGGCCGCGAACGAGGCCTTCGGACGTGTCCATGGCGATGCAGCGCACGGAGTTTTCACCCAGATGCTGCGCCACTTCGAGAACGAGGCGGGCGCCCTGGTTGGTCGTCTCCAGCGCGTTGAAGATTTCCGGCAGGTGGTCTTCGAACTTCACGTCGACGACGGCGCCGATGACCTGGGTGATGCTGCCGGTGGCTTTGTGAGCGGTGGCCATTTCGTTCATCCTCTGGACTACGGTCAGAGCGCTTCAGCGCCCGAGATGATTTCGATGAGTTCTTTGGTGATCATCGCCTGACGCGAGCGGTTGTAGATCTGCGTCTGCTTGCGGATCATGTCACCGGCGTTGCGCGTGGCGTTGTCCATGGCGCTCATGCGCGCGCCCTGTTCCGAAGCCGCGTTTTCGAGCAGCGCACGGAACACCTGCACCGATATGTTGCGGGGCAGGAGGGTGGTGAGAATTTCAGTCTCGTCCGGCTCGTAGTCATAAGCTGCGGCAGGCCCTGCGACAGCGGCCTGAGCGACCAGCTTGGCGGGGATCAACTGCGCCGCAGTCGGGATCTGGGCGATCACCGAACGGAATCGAGAGTAGAAGAGCGTGCAGACGTCGAACTCGCCGGCCTCGAAGAGAGCGATGATCTTCTTGCCGATGGGATCGGCGTGTTCGAAGCCGATGGTGCGGATGGAGCGCATTTCGATCAGTTCGAGAATCTGTTTCTCAAACTGGCGACGGAGCAGATCGTAGCCCTTCTTGCCGACGCAGATGATCTTCACCGTCTTGCCCTGGCCCATGAGGCTCAGGGCGTGATCGCGAGCGAGGCGCGCGATCGACGAGTTGAAGGCGCCGCAAAGGCCGCGCTCGGCGGTGCAGACGAGCAGAAGATGCACGTCGTCCTTGCCGGAGCCCGCCAGAAGCGGAGGCGCAACAGCGCCCGGGCCGAAGCTCGAGCCGACATTGGCCAGCACGCTTTCCATGCGGTCCGCATAGGGGCGCGCCGACTCGGCGGCGCTCTGCGCGCGGCGCAGTTTGGCCGCGGCCACCATTTGCATGGCCTTGGTGATCTTCTGCGTCGATTTGACGGAGGAGATCCGGTTTCGCAGATCCTTAAGCGAGGGCATGGGCTTCCGCTCTGGTCAGGGGCCGATTAAGCGAAGGACTTCGCGTAGGTCTCCACGACGCTTTTCAGCTTCGCGCCATCCGCATCCGAAAGATCCTTCGAATTGCGGATGGAGGCGAGAAGATCAGCATGGCTGGTGCGCAGGAGCGTCAGCAGGCCGTCCTCGAACGCGCGCACCCGGTTGACCGGAATGCCGTCAAGATAGCCGTTCACGCCAGCGTAGATCACGCAGCACTGCTCTTCCATGCCAAGCGGCGCGAACTGCGGCTGCTTGAGGAGTTCGGTCAGGCGCGCGCCGCGGTTCAGCAAGCGCTGGGTCACCGCGTCGAGATCGGAGCCGAACTGAGCGAAGGCGGCCATTTCACGATACTGGGCGAGCTCGCCCTTGATCTTGCCAGCAACCTTCTTGGTCGCCTTGGTCTGGGCGGACGAGCCGACGCGCGACACCGAGAGACCGACGTTCACCGCAGGACGGATGCCCTGATAGAACAGATCCGTCTCAAGGAAGATCTGGCCGTCGGTGATCGAGATCACGTTGGTGGGAATGTACGCCGACACGTCGTTGGCCTGGGTCTCGATGACCGGCAGAGCGGTCAGAGAACCGGCGCCGTTATCATCGTTCAGCTTAGCCGAACGCTCCAGCAGGCGGGAGTGGAGATAGAACACGTCGCCGGGATAGGCTTCGCGGCCTGGCGGGCGACGCAGCAGCAGCGACATCTGACGATAGGCGACAGCCTGCTTGGACAGATCGTCATACACGATCACGGCGTGCATGCCGTTGTCACGGAAGTATTCGCCCATGGCGCAGCCCGAGAAGGGCGCAAGGAACTGCATGGGGGCCGGATCGGACGCAGTGGCGGCGATGATGATCGAATATTCGAGCGCGCCGCGCTCTTCGAGCACCTTCACGAACTGGGCGACGGTGGAGCGCTTCTGGCCGACCGCGACATAGACGCAGTAAAGCTTCTGGCTCTCGTCCGAACCCTGATTGATCGACTTCTGGTTCAGGATCGTGTCGAGCGCGATGGCGGTCTTGCCGGTCTGACGATCGCCGATGATCAACTCGCGCTGGCCGCGGCCGATCGGGATCAGCGCGTCGACGGCCTTGAGGCCGGTCGCCATGGGCTCATGCACCGACTTGCGGGGAATGATGCCGGGAGCCTTCACGTCCACGCGGGCGCGCTTTTCAGCGACGATCGGGCCCTTGCCGTCGATCGGGTTGCCGAGGGCGTCGACGACGCGGCCGAGCAGGCCACGACCGACAGGCACGTCCACGATGGCGCCGGTGCGCTTGACCGTCTGGCCTTCCTTGATGTCGCGGTCGGAACCGAAGATCACGACACCAACATTGTCGGTTTCGAGGTTCAGCGCCATGCCGCGCGTGCCGTTCTCGAACTCGACCATTTCGCCCGCCTGGACGTTGTCGAGACCGTAGACGCGGGCGATGCCGTCGCCCACCGAGAGCACCTGGCCCACTTCCGTGACCTGAGCCTCGTTACCGAAGTTTGCGATCTCGTTCTTGAGGATCGCAGAAATTTCTGCGGCGCGGATATCCATCAGCCGACCTCTTTCATGCGTGTGCGGATCGAGTTGAGTTTGGTCTTGAGCGAGCTGTCAATCATGCGCGACCCGAGCTTGACGACGATGCCGCCGATGATCTCAGGGTCCACCTTGACGGCGACGTCAACGGTTTTACCGCCAGCGACCTGCGAGAGGGCGCCCTTGAGCGCCTCGAGGTGTTCGGCGGCGAGCGGCTCGGCCACGGTGACTTCGGCATGCGTGACGCCGCGAGCGGCGTCGTGCAGCTTTCCGAAATCCTTCATCATGTCGCCAATGGCGAACAGTCGGCGCTTCATGGCGACGAGCTTGATGAAATTGGCGGCGACGCCGGAAATTTCTGCGCGGGCGAAGAGGGCGTCGAGCGCCTTCACCTGCTCCTGCGAGGAGAATACGGGGCTGCGAACCAGACTCTTGAGGTCGGCGCTCTCCGCGATCATGGCGGCGAAACGCTGCAGGTCGGCGGCGACCTTGTCGGTCGAGCCTTGCTCCTGCGCAAGCTGGAACAGGGCCTGGGCGTAACGCCCCGCCATGCCGGTTACGATCGCATCGTCTTTTGCCACAATCAGCCCCTGGAACTGGCGAACTTCAGCAGGCGCGCCGCAAAGATTTGGTAGTCAGCCACTCTTTTTGAGATGGTTCACCGCCACGGCGAAAGCCGCAACCTCGACGACATGCATGGGAACGAGGCCGAACAGGCGCGAACGCGCATCCGTCTCGAAGGCGGCCTCGACCTAACACATGGCTATTGGCCGCGCAACCCTGCCAAGCCTCCGATGATGGCTTTGCATCGCTACAGGCCATTGCGTCGGCTTGGTTATGAACTTTAACTTGACCTTTGTGGCGCTAAAACGCCAATGCAGCGAATTCGTTCCGTCCTTTCAAATACCATTTTTCATCGGCAGGGTGCTTGAGCTATGGTTAACACATAGACGCATGGAACCGCGGCTTTCGCCGCCCAGAGGAGCCGATATGGCGAAGCGTTTTGGAGTTTTTCTGCTGGGGGCAGCCCTGATTTCGACCTTGATCCCAAAAAGGGCGAAACAGACCCCCGCCAAACCCGCGCGCCCCGCCCGCAAACCGCCCTATCGGCCGCTTTTCGCCCTGGTCCAGACGAGCCCGCAGGCGCTCGTGCTGGCGATCAGCGATTCCCGCGCCGATCTGGAAGCCGAGATGGCGGAGCTGAACGAGACCTGGAACCTCGAAGATATTCGCGAACAGAGCCAGAGCTATGAAATTCAGGCTGTCTGCCTGCTGCAGACGGCGCGCGACCCGTTCCGCAAGCTCACGGAAGCGTGATCAACCCTCAGCCTTCGAGGGCCGCGCCAGCAAAGCCTCGACCGCCGCATCGACGCTGATGCGGCCCGCCACGATGGCGTCGACGCTCTGGGAAATGGGCATGTCGACACCCTTGGCCGCCGCCAGCTCCACCAGAACCGCCGCAGTGAAAGCGCCTTCGGCGAGCTTGCCGGGCCCCGACGCCTCGCCGCGCCCGATGGCGTATCCGAAGGAATAATTGCGCGACTGGGTCGATCCGCAGGTCAGAACGAGATCGCCAAGCCCCGAAAGTCCCATCAATGTGTCGGGCCTCGCCCCGCAGGCGCGGCCAAACCGGCTCAATTCCGCAAAGCCGCGCGCCACAAGCGCCGCGACTGCGCTCGCGCCAAGGCCTCGCCCCGCCGCTATGCCGCAGGCGATGGCGAGCACATTCTTGGCGGCGCCGCCGATCTCGACGCCCATCACATCGGTCGAATGGTAGAGCCGGAACGATGGCGCGCTGAGGGCGCCCGCTATGGCCTGCGCGAGAGACTCTTCCTGCGCGGCGAGCGTCACTGCGGTGGGCAGGCCGCGCGACACATCGGCGGCGAAACTGGGGCCGGACAGCACAGCTGCGGGGTTTTTGGGCAATGTCTGCGCCAATGCCTCGCTCATGAAAAGCCGCGTGCCGCGTTCGATGCCCTTCGAACAGAGCACAATGGGTTTGCCGGGCGCTACGAGACCGCCAAGGCGCATCGCCAGTTCACGAGTCGCCTGCGCGGGAACCACGGCCAGAAGGAGATCAGCGCTAGCGGCCTTGGCGAGATCAGCCTGCGGCGTCACGCCGTGCTCAAGCGCCACCCCCGGCAAGCGAGGATTTTCCCGGCTCTGGGCGATCTGCGCCATCTGGGCGGGATCCCGACCCCAAAGCGCGACTTCATGGCCCGCGCGCGCAGCCACATTGGCCAGCGCCGTACCCCAGGCCCCCGCGCCCAGAACAGAAACCGAGCCAAATCGCACCCTGCGCCTCATCAGTTAGTCCAACCTGACCCTATTCCACTTCGCTTCATGGGGAAACCTGTTCAGGGGTGAAAGGCGTCATTGTCGCGACGCGTCCATATCTGCTGGAATTTCATTGCGAAGGCGCCTGCTGCCTCCGGGCTTTCCAAAACGATGATGTCGTTGTCCTGACGTCTTGAGCCAGAAAAGCTGAAATTCGCCGAGCCCGTGCGCAGCCAGCGCCCATCGACCTGATAGGCCTTGAAATGCATGATGTCGCGGCTCGCGGCCTTAAATTTCGCCTCGACGCCGGGCATGCGCAGCAGGGCTGCGAGACGGACCCTTGGCTCGCCGTCCTGCGGATCACGCTGCTCTGCGTCGAGATAGAGCCGCAGCTTCACGCCGCGCCGCACGGCCGCCTCCAGCGCGTCGATGACAAGGCGCTGGGTCAGCACATAGGCCGCCATGTCGATGTTGCGCCGCGCCTTGGCGATCAACCCAGGATCGACCCGGTCGAAGTCATCCGAGGGCCCGTAATAGATCCGCGTCGCCGCCATGGCCGGCTCGTGATCAAGCGGCCCGCGCGCGGAGCCCGGCGCGAGGTTGAGCAACAGGACGGCGGCCAGAACGAGGGGCCTTCGCATGAGAAACCGCGAATCGGGAGCTTAAGCTTTTCCATTGTGCGCAGCCGAGGCGCTCGCGTCGAGCGGCCAGCGCGGGCGCGGCGCGAAATCCATCCCATCGGTCATGCCAAGGCGCAGACGCTCAAGTCCCGCCCAGGCGATCATCGCGCCGTTGTCGGTGCACAGGCCCGGAGGGGGAATGATGAGTTTCACGCCGACCTGCGTCGTCAGGCGCGTCAAAGCATGGCCGATGGCTTGATTGGCGGCGACGCCGCCCGCGACCACCAAAGCCTTCGGTGGGCCGAATTGCTCGCGGAACAGGCGAAGCCCTGCGCGGGTGCGATCGCCGATCACATCCACGATGGCGGCCTGAAAACTGGCGCAGAGATTGGCGATGTCGGCAGGCCGGGGCTCGCGGCCGAGCTTCTGGATTTCAAGCCGCACGGCCGTCTTGAGGCCTGACAGCGAGAAATCCGCGCCGGGGCGGCGCAACATGGGGCGCGGCAACTCGAAAGCAGCGGGATCGCCGGAGCGCGCCTCCTTCTCGACCTGTGGGCCGCCGGGATAGGGCAGGTGCAACATCTTGGCGACCTTGTCGAAGGCCTCGCCGATGGCGTCGTCCACGGTGGCGCCGATGCGGGTGTATTCACCCACCCCCCGCACCGCGATGAGCTGGGTATGACCGCCCGAAACCAGCAGCAGCAGATAGGGAAAATCGACGCCGTCGGTCAGACGGGCGGTGAGCGCATGGGCCTCAAGATGATTGATCGCCACGAAGGGCTTGCCCCCCGCCAGCGCCAGCGCCTTGCCAGTCGTGAGCCCCACCATGACCCCACCGATGAGACCCGGGCCTGCGGCTGCGGCGACGCCATCCACGTCCGAAAACCGCATCCCCGCCTTGTCGAGGGCGCGCCGCACCAGATGGTCCAGAATCTCCACATGGGCGCGGGCCGCGATCTCGGGCACGACGCCGCCATAGGCCGCATGTTCGGCGATTTGCGAGTGGACCTCATTCGAAAGAATCGCGCCGCTCCCGTTCGGCCGCAGCTCCACCACGGCGGCTGCGGTTTCGTCGCAAGTGCTCTCGATCCCCAGAACGCGCATCGCCTCTGATTCCACTTCTTTCGCGAAGACTCGCGGCACCCTATAGTCCCCTTGAGCATTTCGGCAATGATGGCCGCAGGACTTTAGACAACCATGACAGAACCTTTCCTCAGGATCGGGACGCGCGGATCGCCTCTCGCGCTGGCGCAAACCAACATGACGCGCCGCCTTCTCGCCAAAGCCCATGGCATCGCCGAAGACAGCATCGCAGTGATCGTCATCCGCACCACAGGCGACGCCATTCAGGACCGTCCTCTTTCGGAATCCGGCGGCAAGGGTCTCTTCACGAAGGAGCTCGACATCGCCCTGCTGCAGGGGGACATCGACCTCGCGGTGCATTCGTCCAAGGACCTCCCGACCGTGCTGCCCGACGGCCTCTGCGTCACCGGCTACCTGCCCCGCGAGGATGTGCGCGACGCGCTCATCAGCCGCCATGGCTCGAGCTTCGCCGATCTGCCGCAAGGCGCGGTTCTTGGCACGGCCTCGCTGCGCCGGGGCGCGCAGGCCAAGCGACTTCGCCCAGACCTTCAACTGACCCTGCTGCGCGGCAATGTCGAGACGCGGCTGCGTAAGGTCGAAAGCGGCGAGATCGACGCCACCCTTCTGGCGCTGGCGGGGCTCAAACGACTTGGCCTTGAGGCGAGAGCCGCGGGCTTGCTCAGTCTTGAAGATTTCTTGCCTGCCGTGGGCCAGGGCGCCATCGGGGTCACCACACGCACGGATGACCATGTCACCCGCGTGGCCTTGGGCGCCATCCTCGACGGCGACACGCATTTCGCAGTGACCGCCGAGCGCGCCTTCTTACGCGTTCTCGACGGCTCTTGCCGCACGCCAATCGCAGGCCATGCGCGCATGGAAGGAGACCGCATCCTGTTCAAGGGCACGGTTCTACGCGCAGACGGATCGCAGGCATGGGATATCGAGGATTCAGGCGATCCTGATGAGGCCGAGGCCATTGGCGCGCGCGCTGGGCGCCGCCTCCTCGACATCATGCCGCCAGACGCGCTGCCCTGACATGCGTGTGATCGTGACCCGGGCGCGCGCCGATGCGGAACGAACCGCAACGGCCCTGCGCGTGCGGGGGCACGAAGTCCTGTTGTCGCCTGTGCTGGAGATTGTCGGGACGTGCGCGTTGATCGATCCCGGCGCGGCGCAAGCGGTGATCGCGACAAGCGCGCATGCGTTCGAAACCCTTGCGCCGCAGATCCTCGCAAACATTCGAACGCTTCCGATTTTTGTGGTTGGTTCGCGCACCGCAAAGGCGGCCCTCCGCATCGGGCTTCCAGCGCCACGCCTCACGGCTGCCCGGGCGAGCGATCTTGCATCGCAGATGGCTCCGTCACTGTCCTCGGGGTCGCGGCTGCTTTACCTCGCAGGGCGCGACCGCAAGCCGGACCTTGAAAACGCTCTGCACGGCAAAGGCTTCGCGATTGACACAGCGGTGGTCTACGAGGCGCGCGCGCTCGGGACCCTGTCGCCTGAAGCCGCCAGCGCCTTGGCGCGAGGCGAGGCGGACGCCGTGCTGCATTTCTCTCGCCGTAGCGCTCAGCTATTTCTAGACTGCGCGGCGAAAGGCAACTTGAGCGCAGAAGCCGCCCGCCTGCGCCATATCTGCATTTCGCAGGATGCGGCAGCGGACCTTGGAGCCTTGGCGCAAGTCGCCCAGACCCCCGACAGTCCCGGGCTTTTCAGGGCGCTTGAACAAATGTGAGCGCCGCGACAAGATGACAAAATAATTCAGGAGGAATCGTTCATGAGCATGACCACAACCCGCCGCGCCCTGCTGGGGTTGACGGCCGTAGCGGGCCTGGCGTTCTCGGCGCCTCAGGCTCACGCGCAATCCTCCGAAGATTTCTACAAAGGCAAAACGGTTCGCATCGTCGTCGGCTATGGGCCGGGCGGCGGCTACGACATCTACGCCCGCATGATCGCGCCCTATATCGGCAAGGCTCTTGGCACGAATGTCGTCGTCGAGAACCAGCCGGGCGCAGGCGGCATCACCGCGCTCAACCGCATAGCCACGGCGCCGCCGGACGGGCTCTCCTTCATGCTGGTGAA
>CANGOK010000108.1 GCA_947455285.1 Beijerinckiaceae bacterium
GATCCGGACAAGGATTTTCGGCCTGTGACGAATATGTTTTTCGTTATGGAGGGGCTGATCGCCAGCCGGAACAATCCAGCGAAAAGCGTAACTGAATTAAGGGACCTTGCGGTGAAGTCGAAGGGGTCTTTGAATTTCGGCACGCTCGGGCCGGGCTCGACCACCGACACCTTCCGCAAATGGCTCAGCGAGTTCTGGGGCGTGGAATTTGCGGCGGTGCCCTATAAGGGCGGTAGCGAGATCATCAACGCCACCATTGGCAATCAGATCGATGTATCGCGCATCGGGCTTGGCAATGTGGCCGGCTATCTCAACGATCCCCAGGTGAAGATTCTGGCGGTGCGCAGCGCCAGGCGGCTGCCTGAGCTGCCCAACGTGCCCACAATGGACGAAGCTGGCATCGGCGCCTATGCCGGCCGCCCCTGGTGGGGCATGGTCGTGCCCGCCAAGACGCCAGACGAGATCGTCGCGCGTCTCAACAAGGAGGTGAACGCCGTCCTCGATGGGCCGAAGGCTCGGGAATTCATGGCCAAGCAGTTCCTCGAACTCGCCTTTGGCACGCCTGCGGAATTTCAGGAATTCCTGAAACAGGATCGCGCCA
Organism: Beijerinckiaceae bacterium; assembly: GCA_947455285.1. Classification (GTDB taxonomy): domain Bacteria; phylum Pseudomonadota; class Alphaproteobacteria; order Rhizobiales; family Beijerinckiaceae; genus Terripilifer. Next base: position 602 of record CANGOK010000108.1, read on the forward strand.
ACGCCGGTCAGCTCATCAAGAAGTTCGGCGTAAAATAGGGACTGCGAGCCCGCCTCGAGGGGCGGGCTCTCGTTCCCGTCAGGACGCACCTCTTGCGCTTCTCTCCCGCTGCGTTCAAATGCCTCAACAGCAGACGCCCGCACGGGAGGAGACGAGCATGAACGAACGCGTGAACACCCCCATTTCGACCGCTGAACTCGAGCGTCGCTGGGGGCTGATCCGGGCGCAGATGGCCGAGCAGAAGATCGACGTACTCCTCGCGCAGGGGAACAACGACTTCATGGGCGGATATGTGAAGTATCTGACCGATCTTCCCGCCACCAACGGCTACCCCTTCACCGTCCTGTTCCCCCGCGATGACCTGATGACGGTCGTCGGGCAGGGGCCCTTCGGGCAGGTTCTGCGCCTGGACGCCGCCGGCGACGGCATCCGGCGCGGCGTTGGCCGGGTCATGGGCTCGCCAAGCTATGTCTCCATCAACTTCACCGCGACCTATGACGCAGAATGCGCGCTGCAGTCTCTAAAGGGCTACGAGAGCGCAACCATCGGCCTGCTGGGGCCTTCGGCCATCTCCTTCGCCATGGTCGACCATCTCAAGAAGAACCTGCCGCGCGCGACCTTCGTGGACGCCTCGCCGCTCGTTGACGCCATCAAGGCGGTGAAGAGCCCCGAGGAGATCGCCCTCATCCGCCGGATGACGGCCATGCAGGATGCGGCGGCGGAAGCTGTCACCAAGGCGCTGCGGCCCGGCATGCGCGACATGGAGGTGGTGCAGGTCGCCCGCACGATCAGCACGTCGCTTGGCAGCGAGCAGGGTTGGTACATGGCCGCTTCCGGCCCGATTGGCGCGCCTGCGGTCATGGCGCCGCCTCATCAGCAGAACCGCACGATCCGCGAGGGCGACCAGTTCTGCATGCTGATCGAGAACAGCGGGCCGGGCGGATACTACGGCGAGATTGGCCGCACCTGGGTGCTGGGCAAGGCCTCGCAGGAGATGCACGATGAATTCGCTTTCGTGCTGCAGGCGCAGCAGTTCACTCTCGAGCTTTTGCAGCCCGACGCCGATCCGGCCGACATCTTCGCCCGCTACAATGCCTTCATGCGCAAGAACGGGCGCCCGGAAGAGACCCGCCTCTATGCCCACGGCCAAGGCTATGACATGGTCGAGCGCCCTCTGATCCGCCACGACGAGACGCTGAAGGTCGGGCGCAACATGCTCTTCGCCGTGCATCCGACCTATGTGACGGCCCGGACCTATAGCTGGGTCTGCGACAACTATCTCGTGGACGAGAACGGCAGGGTCGAGGCCCTGCACAAGTTCCCGCAGAAGATCACCGAACTCTGAGGGCGGCGCGCCCGGGGGGCGGCTTCCCGCGCCCCGGCCGATGGCCTATAAGCAACGAACCCCAAGAACACCCCAAGCACTCCCGAGGACCGGCAATGCCCAACTATCGCTCCAGAACCACCACCCACGGCCGCAACATGGCTGGCGCGCGCGGGCTCTGGCGCGCCACGGGCATGAAGGACGGCGACTTCGGCAAGCCGATCATCGCGGTGGCCAATTCCTTCACCCAGTTCGTGCCCGGCCATGTCCACCTGAAGGATCTCGGCCAGCTCGTCGCGCGCGAGATCGAGAAGGCCGGCGGCGTCGCCAAGGAGTTCAACACCATCGCGGTGGACGACGGCATCGCCATGGGCCACGACGGCATGCTCTACAGCCTGCCCTCGCGCGAGGTCATCGCCGATTCCGTCGAATATATGTGCAACGCCCACTGCGCCGACGCGATCGTCTGCATCTCCAATTGCGACAAGATCACGCCCGGCATGCTGATGGCCGCCATGCGCCTCAACATCCCCGCGATTTTCGTCTCCGGTGGACCCATGGAGGCGGGCAAATATATCCATGAGGGCAAGACCCGCGCGGTCGATCTCATCGACGCCATGGTCGCCGCCGCAGATGACGCGGTCAGCGACGAGGAAGTCGAGGTCATCGAGCGCTCGTCATGCCCGACCTGCGGCTCCTGCTCGGGCATGTTCACGGCCAATTCGATGAACTGCCTCACCGAGGTTCTGGGCCTCTCGCTGCCGGGCAATGGCACGGTGCTGGCGACCCATGCGGACCGTAAGGAGCTCTTCCTTGAAGCTGGCCGCAAGATCGTCGAGCTCGCTCGTCGCTATTACGAGCAGAACGATGAAAGCGTGCTGCCGCGCAATGTCGCGAGCTTCAAGGCGTTCGAAAACGCCATGACCCTCGACATTTCGATGGGCGGCTCGACCAATACGGTGCTTCACTTGTTGGCGGCGGCCTATGAGGGGGGCATTCCCTTTGGCATGGCCGATATCGATCGCCTGTCGCGCAAGGTGCCTGTGCTATGCAAAGTAGCGCCTGCGGTCGCTGACGTTCACATTGAGGATGTGCACCGCGCGGGCGGCATCATGTCGATCCTTGGCCAGCTTGAGCGCGCTGGCCTCATTCATGGGGATGCGCTGACGGTGCACACGCCCTCCATGGGCGAGGCGATCGATCGCTACGACATCTCCCGCAACGCCAGCGACGAGGTGAAGAGCTTCTTCCGCGCTGCGCCCGGCGGCGTGCCCACCCAGACGGCTTTCAGTCAGGATCGTCGCTGGGATGATCTCGATGCTGACCGTTCCGCGGGCGTCATCCGCGATTATGACCACGCCTTCCTGAAGGACGGCGGTCTGGCGGTGCTCACGGGCAATATCGCGCTCGATGGCTGCATCGTGAAGACTGCGGGCGTCGATGAAAGCTGCCATGTCTTCGCCGGCCCTGCGCGTGTCTTCGAGAGCCAGGATTCGGCGGTGGACGCCATCCTTCGCGGCAAGATCAAGGCAGGCGACGTGGTGGTGATCCGCTATGAGGGTCCGCGCGGCGGCCCCGGCATGCAGGAAATGCTCTATCCCACGAGCTATCTGAAATCGAAGGGCCTTGGAAAGGCTTGCGCGCTCATCACCGACGGTCGCTTCTCCGGCGGCACCTCGGGCCTCTCCATCGGCCACGCCTCGCCTGAGGCGGCTGAAGGCGGCGCGATTGCGCTGGTGGAGGAGGGCGATCGCATCGAGATCGACATTCCCCGCCGCAGCATCAGGATCGCGATCTCGGACGAGGAGCTGTCCGCGCGACGCGCCGCGATGGAGGCGAAGGGCGCTGACGCCTGGAAGCCCACGGAAAAGCGCACCCGCAACGTCTCCATGGCCCTGAAGGCCTATGCCGCCCTCACCACCAGCGCCGCCACCGGCGCCGTGCGCATCGTCAAGTGATCTACTGCGTATAGTAGAGCACGAAGGCGAAGAAGAAGGGGAGCGCAATGGCCGCCCAAAAGGCCAGCGTCTTGAAATGGGCGTAGGTGCGCAGGTGTTCGGCAAGGTCCGGATCCTCGCGCAGCTCGTTCGTTTGCAGGTCCAGAGTGGTCATGTGGGCTCTCCTCTTGCCTGAGAGACGAACGCGGGCGGCGCTGGGGTGTTCCAGCTTCGCTTCTTTTTCGCCGCGATCATTGCTAAGACCGACAGATCGGAAAAGTCTGCCGAGCCGAGGGAGTTTGCATGGAACGCCAGAAGATCATTCTCGTGGGTGCGGGTCTCGGCGGCCTCGCCGCCGCCATCAGCCTGCTGCAGGCGGGGCATGACGTCGAGATCTATGAGCAGGCCTCGCAGCTTGGAGAAGTCGGCGCCGGCATCCAGCTCAGCGCCAATTGCATGCATGTGCTGCGCTCTTTCGGTCTTGGCGATCAGCTTGACGCTGTGGGCGTGCGCCCCGGCGCCTATGTGTTCCGCCTGCATGACACCGGCGAGATCCTGCAGCGCTTCGAACTTTCTGAAGATCATCTTCGCAAGCACGGCGCGCCCTACACCCAGCTGCACCGTGCTGACCTTCACGAAATCCTCGCCGCCAAGGCGATGGAGTTGAAGCCCGACCTCATTCACCTCAACCATCGCGGCGCGAAATTCGTCGAGCGCGAGGATGGCGTCGAGATGCATTTCACCAATGGCGCGGTGGCGCGCGGCGATCTGCTCGTCGCCTGCGATGGTCTGAAGTCTGTCATCCGCGCGCAGTTGTTCGGAGATACGACGTCTATCTACACCGGCGACGCCGCCTGGCGCATCACAGTGCCGGTTGAGCGTCTGCCCGATCCCTTCCTTGAACATGTGATGTCCGTGTTCATGGGGCCGGGCGGTCATGCGGTCTGCTATTACCTTCGCGGCGGCAAGCTCATGAATTTCGTCGGACTCATCGAGACGGAAGAGGTCTTCGAGGAATCCTGGACGATGAAATTCTCATGGGACAAGCTGAAGAAGGATTTCGAAGGCTGGCATCCCGCCATCCAGACCATTATCGATGTCGCCGACAAGGATCAGTGCTATCGCTGGTCGCTGCATGGACGCCAGCCCCTGCACAACTGGAGCTCGAAGCGCGTGACGTTGCTTGGTGATGCAGCCCATCCCACGCTTCCCTATCTCGCGCAGGGCGCCGCCATGTCGATCGAGGATGGCGCTGTCCTCGCGCGGGCGTTGGCCATGCGCGACAATATCCCCGACGCCCTGCAGCTCTATCAGCGCAACCGCATCGATCGCACGGCGAAGATCGTGAACCAGTCGACCGCCAACCGCGCCCTTTTCCACCTGCCTTCCGTGCAGGCCATGCGCGACGCCTTCGCCAAGCGCAATGAGGGCGAGGATCGCAACGCCTGGCTCTATTCCTACAACCCGCTCACCGTCGAGCTGGTTTGATCCGTTTCGCAAGGGGGACTTGAAGTGACGATACAGCTCTATACCTGGGACACGCCCAACGGCCGTAAGATCAGCGTCGCGCTGGAAGAGATGGGGCTTCCCTACACGGTTCATCCCGTGAACATCAGCAAGGGCGAGCAGTTCGATCCGGCCTTCCTCGCCATCAGCCCCAACAACCGCATTCCCGCCATCGTCGATCCCGATGGGCCGGGCGGCAAAGAAGTCAGCGTCTTTGAATCCGGCGCGATCCTGCTTTATCTCGCCGAAAAGACCGGCCAGTTTCTCGCGCCTTCCGGTCCTGCGCGCATCGCGGCCTGGGAATGGCTGATGTGGCAGATGGCGGGCTTTGGCCCCATGCTCGGCCAGCGTCATCACTTCGGCGATGTGAAGGACGAGGCGGACCGTCGCTATGGTCTCGAGCGCTATTCCAAGGAGACGCTGCGTCTCTATGGCGTGGCCGACAAGCGTCTTGCGCAGGCGCCCTTCTTCGCGGGCGATCATATCTCGGTCGCCGACTTCGCGATTCTCGGTTGGGCCTGGCGCCACCCGCGTCACGAAGTCGATCTGGCTGATTTCCCCAATGTGAAGCGTTGGTATGATCGTCTCATGGACCGCCCCGCCGTGCAGCGCGGCTTCACGGTCGATCTCAAGACCAAGCGCTGACGATCGGTCGCCGAGCGTTCGCGTCACATCGCCGCGAACGCTCTAATCCTGCCGCTTATAGACGATCTGCGAACCATCCTCCGCATTGAATTGCAGCCCGGCCCATGTCTGCTGATCGTCGTAGCAGGTCTCTAGTTTGAGATTCCCTACAATTTCGAAACGACGAACGTTGATTTTGCGGCCAGAGGCGGTCTCGACGAAACCATCGCCTTTGGGGGTCACGGCGCTGCTCAACAATTCGCCTGTTTGAGTATTGAAGAAGGGCACGTCGAGCATGCGCCTGTTCCAGTGGGTCGACGGGAGCGCCATCGCTGGCGCGTCATATTTTCCCTGATTTGACGAGTCGACGCTTACGGCTTTCGCCAGTCGTTGCGCTCTAACGGTCAGTCGTTTGCCGTCGTTATTGGTCTGCGCATCGACGGACTGGAAGCTGGTCTCACTCCAGCGTTCGATGGCGCGGTGCTCATAGCGGAAAACGGGTATAGGCCCCAGCCTGATGGCAAAGTCGATCATGACTTCGATGGTCCAACCATCGCCAGCACGTTCAAAGGTCAATTGATGAACGCCGATTTCGCGCCCTTCTCGAAAGACCGAGAAGCCGAGGCGCCCATTTGGGGGCGTGCGGATATTGGCTGAAGCCATGTCGGGCAGACAAAGGCTTGCGCATGCCCCGCCAAGGAAATGACGACGATCCAGCATGAAATGCTCCTTGCGCATCTAGCATGTGTTATGCGCACCGGCGGAGCGGGTCAATTCAACAGGTTGTGGGCTCCAGAGGTCCGGGGCGACGTCTCGTCCGTAATTGCTCATATCGCCTTGCCCGGAGCATCCCTTGTCGTATTCCAATTCCCCCATTCGCCATCTCTTGGCTTTCTGCGTGGCGCTGTTCGGCTTGGGCGCCGAGGCGCGATCCCAGCCATTGCGGCTCGAGAAATTCTTCACGGGATCGCTGGTGGCGGAGGGTCGGTTTCGTAATAGCTGGACAGGATCCGAGCGCGGACTGGTCGTTCAGATGAAGGGGGCCTTCGACGGAAAGGTTTTGCGTCTGAAAGAGGACTTTATCTATTCGGATGGTGAGAAGGATCGCAAGACCTGGGTCTTCACCAAAGTGGCGGCAGGTCAATGGTCTGGCCTTCGCGAGGATGTGCAGGCGCCCGCCGAAGTCACCACGACCGCCGACGGGGCGCTTCAATTTGGCTATGTCGCGCGGATCGGCGGCTACGATCTATCGTTCAGCGACCGGCTTGAACGGATCGACGCAAGGACCGTGCGCAACACCGCCTCTGTCTACGCATTCGGCTTTATCAAGGTCGGCGAGGTCGATCTCGTGATGCGCAGGAAATGACGAGAGCTTCGCAAAGGAGCCGGCTGAGCACCGCTCCTTTGCTTTGCGCTTACTTCCAGTAGCCGAAGCCCATGCCGCTGCCCGTGCCGGCCATCGAGCGAATGAGCGGCTGATAGTCGAGCAGGGTGAAGGGCAGGCCCGCGTGCTGCATGGCGGCGCGCACCGGCACCCAATTCTTCAGCTCCGAATTGCCCGAGTGGAACTGGCTTTCGGGCAGCGCGAAGAGATCCGTCGAATCTTCCTGCTGGAAGGCGGCGAGGAAGCGCCGGTCGAAAGGCTCGTCCACGACGAAATGGGTCATGCCGCCCGAGCCCAGAATGGCCACGCGCAGATCCTTGTCCCAGTTCTCGACGGCTTGCGCGATCGCGGTTCCCAAAGCATGGCAACGGGCGATGCGCGGTTGGTTCGGCGGATAAAAAGTGTTGACGAAGACCGGCACAGTCGGCGCCGCCTCTTCCATGATGCGCTGGTAGTAATAGCCGAAGGCGTGCGGCAGGCCGGTGAGGCGCGACTGGCGGCGCTCGGGCAGCTCCTTTGAGGTCGCAAGATCGAAGCCCTGTCCCATCAGCTCGTCGATCAGATGGAGCGCCAGCTCGGGGCAGCCCGGATATGTGCGCTTGACCTCGGGGTGATGGTTGGGCTCGGCCAGAGCGACGCCGGGGCCAAGCAGCTTCTTCTGCTCGTCGCTGAAGGGCACATTGTCCATGTCCGCGCCGTAATAGACCATGAAGGTCGGCTGGTTGTCCTCGCCCATGATCTCCATCTGGTCGTTGCCGATCATGATGGTCACGTCGGGTCGGACTTCGGCATAGGCCCGGCGCATCTCCGCAATGGCTTTCTGGCAGGCGTCAAAGCGGCGCTCGCGGACTTCCAGCGCAAGCTCTGGCTCCAGATTTTCGGAGGCGCGCGCCTCCACGAGCGCATCGAAGCCATAGGTCTTGCCCCGGTAGAACAGCGCCGGATTGCGCCTGTCTGCTTCGATGCGGCCGGTCCACAATCCGGGGGGCGTAACGAGCAAAGGGCCATGGGAGCTGACCATACCCAGAACGATCTTTGCCATATCTCACTCCCGCGCGCGGCTCAGGCGGCGCGCTTCTTTTCCGTCATCACCAGATAAATCGAGGCAGCCACGATAACGGCCATCCCCGCAAAACTCCAGACGCCCGGAATCTCGCCAAACAGCACGAAGCCAAGAACTGCTGCGTAGACGATGCGCGAATAGTCCAGCGGCGCTAGTGCGCTGGCATCGCCCTTCGTCAGGCCCGTCGTGATCAGCGATTGGCCGGAAATGCCGAGAAATCCGATCAGCGTCAGGATCGCCCATTCCTGACCAACCGGCCAGACCCACAGGAAGAGCGATGGGATGAGCGCGAAGACCGCGTTCCAGAAGGCGTAATAGAACATGATCACGCGCGTCTGCTCGGTCTTGGCGAGCTGCTTGATGCTCACCACCACAAGCGCGCCGCCGAATGCCCCAAGTGCGCCCACGAGCGCATTGGCGTCAAAGCCGCTGGTGAAGGGGCGCGCATAAAGCAGAATGCCCGCGAAGCCGACGATGGAGACCAACGTGCGGCTCAAGGGCACGCGCTCGCCCAGAAAGAAGATCGCCAGCGGTATCATGAACAGCGGGCGGGAGAACTGCAGGGCCATGGAATCGGCGAGCAGCATGTGTGTGATCGTCCAGAAGAAGCAGGCATTGCCAAGGGCGCCAAGCGCGCCGCGCGTCAGGTGCATCAGGGGGCGCTTCGTCTGCAGGGGCTCAAGTGGATTGTGGATGAAGATCGGCAGGACGAAGAGAAGCCCGATGGCTGAGCGGAAAAATAGAAGCTCGAAACTGGGCAGTCGGTCTCCCAGCGATTTCACCGCCGCCGCCATCACAACCAGCAGCAGCGAGCCAAGCGACACGAAAAAGATCGCCTGAGTCGCCGGCGGGAAGCGTGCGTCGATCGCCTGCGTCAGCCGATGGCTGTGCGTCAGCGCAGTCTGGTCCGGCGAAGGGCCGGGCGTCGCCTCCGGTGTTTTCATGGGGGCAGGATAGGCCTTGCGCCCAAGCCTTGCAAACGAGGGCCTGCTTGACGGGCGGGAGCGGCTCTGTGAACCTCCCTTAGAGAAAAAAGGGGGGGAGGGTTGTTATGGTCCGTGCTGGCCCGTTCATCGCGCAAGGCGTCGAAAGCTCCATGGGTGGCTGCTCTTGCGGCTCGTCGCGGCGCGGATTTCTGAAGGGCTTGACCGCCGCCGCGCTGGGAGCGCCTGCGTTGATCGGCGCATCCCAGGCCCAGACGGCGCCCCGGCGGATCGATGTTCACCACCATCTTCTGCCGCCGCGCTTCGCCGCGGCCGCCCGCGAGCGCAATCTCCTGCCTTCCAATCTGGGTGTGCTCGACAAGAACAAATCTCTCGAGGACATGGACAAGAGCGGCGTCGAGACCTCCATCACCTCCATTCCATCACCCGGCGTCTGGTATGGCGATGTGGAGCTGGCGCGCACCCTCGCGCGCGATTGCAACGAGTTTGGCGCGCGCATGGCGGCCGACCACAAGGGCCGGTTCGGCGTCTTCGCCACCCTGCCGCTACCCGATATCGAAGGGTCGTTGAAAGAGAC
>CANGOK010000109.1 GCA_947455285.1 Beijerinckiaceae bacterium
ATGCCTGAAGTGCTAGCGCGCATGGAGGGACGCGGCATCGCCATTGATCGCCAGATCCTCTCGCGCCTGTCGGGCGATTTCGCCCAGTCCATGGCGCGTCATGAGGCCGAGATTTACGAGCTTGCGGGCGAGAGCTTCAACCTTGGCTCGCCCAAGCAGCTCGGCGACATTCTCTTCGGAAAGATGGGGCTGCCTGGCGGAAAGAAGACCGCCACCGGCGCATGGTCGACCTCAGCCAGCGTGCTCGATGATCTTGCCGAACAGGGCAATACGCTCGCTGCGCGCATCCTAGATTGGCGCCAGCTGCAGAAGCTGAAATCAACCTATACTGACGCCCTGCCCAATCATGTGAACCCGCATACGAAGCGCGTGCACACATGCTTCTCGCTCGCAGCTACGACGACGGGGCGTCTGTCATCTTCAGAGCCCAATCTGCAGAACATTCCCGTGCGTAACGAAGAGGGCCGCAAGATTCGCACGGCCTTTGTCGCGACGCCCGGCAACAAACTTATCTCCGCGGACTATTCGCAGATCGAACTGCGCATTCTCGCGCATATCGCCGACATTCCACAGTTGCGCCGCGCCTTTGACGAAGGTCTCGACATTCACGCCATGACGGCGTCGGAAATGTTCGGCGTGCCTGTGAAGGACATGCCGGGCGAAGTGCGTCGCCGCGCCAAGGCTATCAACTTCGGCATCATCTATGGCATCTCGGCCTTCGGCCTCGCCAATCAGCTCGGCATTCCGCGCGAAGAAGCCGGCGCCTATATCAAGCGCTATTTCGAACGCTTCCCGGGCATCAAGGATTATATGGAAGCGACGAAGAAGGCCTGCCGCGAGAATGGATATGTGACGACGATCTTCGGTCGTAAGTGCCACTATCCGCGCATCACCGCGTCCAATCCCTCAGAGCGCGCCTTCAATGAACGCGCCGCCATCAACGCCCCGATTCAGGGCTCCGCCTCCGACATCATCCGCCGCGCCATGATCCGCATGGACGATGCGCTGGCGGCGGCGCGGTTGAATGCGCGGATGCTGCTGCAGGTGCATGACGAACTGGTCTTCGAAGCGCCCGAGGCTGAGATCGAACAGACCATCGCGCTGGTGCGCAAGGTGATGATCGACGCGCCCCATCCCGCCCTGCAATTGCATGTGCCCCTGCAGGTCGACGCGCGGGCAGCGGGCAACTGGGACGAAGCGCACTGATCAACGCAGGGTCGCGAAAGCAGCCTTGGCGATCTCATTGCTCAGCGCTTCTATGCGCGGCCCTTCCGTCCAGATCAAAAAGGCCGCGATTTCTGGGCCCGGATAAAGCTCCTGAACGGCTGCGCGATAGAGCGCGAGCTGCAAGGCGTAGCTTGCGGGCATGGCGCCTGACGGCGGCGCCCCCGTCTTGAAATCGGCGATGATCACTTGCGTTGGCGTCTCCGCCAATCGGTCGATCTGTCCAACGATATTGAGTTCACGCCCATTCACAGTGATGCTGCCTGCTAGCGAGACTTCCGCGCGCGAGCCGGGGCCGAACAGCGCGGCGAGCCGCGCATCGCCAAGCACGTCGAGCGCCTGTTTGACGACGTGTTGTTGCGTCTCTTGCGGCAGGCGAGACCCACGCCGCGTCACATAGGTTTGCGCCGCCTTCTCACGAGCTTCATGAGGCGCTTCGGCGAGGTGCTGCAGCAGTTCATGAACCATGCGACCCGCCTGTATGGCGTGGGCGCGTAGCGTTTGGGCGGCTTGCGAAACAGGCGTCTGGTCCGCCGCAGCAAGCGCGGAAGAGGGGCGCAAGGGCTGCGTAGACGTTGGCTCAGCAGGCGCTGGACGATCTAGCCATAGCGGCCGCTCCATCGCTGGCTTTGCCGCCGCCTTCGCAGCTTCGGCCGCGCCAAGCGGCGCTCCATCGATGCAACGCCGAACGGTCTCGTGCTCATCCCATAGGGCGGGCGCATCCTGCATTCGGCCATCGATGCATCTCTTCACCATGTCATACCAGCAGTCGGCGTCAGGCCCGCGCGAACCATGGAAGCCCATGATGTAGAGCCGCTCTTCCGCACGCGTCAGCGCGACATAAAGCAGCCGTCGATATTCTTCGCCATTGTCATCGCGCGCGCGGGCGCGTTGGGCCGCGAGCGGGCCGCAGTCGGCGTCTGCGCGCTGGCTCCATGCAAGCAGCGGCGCATGGTCGTCCCCGAGTTCGAAGATCTTCGGATCAAAACGCGAGCCCGGCGTCGAACAAGTGTCGGGCAAAAGCACGATCTTGCTTTCAAGACCCTTCGACGCATGCACCGTCAGCACACGCACGCATTGGCCCGCAGCTTCCATGTCGCGCTTGATGCTGATGTCCTGCAGCTCATGCAGAAAGGTTTGCAGGGACGGTGTTTCGCGCTGCTCGTGATCGAGTGCCAGCTTCACGAATTCATCCATGGCGTCGCGTGATTCAGGGCCCAGCCTTTGCTGGATGCGCCGCCGTCCGCCTTCTGCGCCGAGCAGATGCGCATAGAAGCGGAATGGTCCATTAGTGCGGGCGCGGGTGCGCCAGCTCTCGATGCGTTCGAAGGCTTGCTTGTGCGCTTCGGTTTCGGAGGCGGCGAGGGCGTCATAAAGCCCGCCTTCGCGCTCCGGCGTAATGGCGATGAGATCATCGTCGGTGAGGCCGATGAGTGGCGACTTGAGCACGCAGGCGAGCGCGAGATCATCTTGCGGCAACAGCGCTGCGCGCCCCGCTGCAATGAGATCCATCACCGCGATATTTTCAAGAAGCTGCAACCGGTCGGCGCCCGCAACCGGCACGTTCTTTTCTTTTAACGCGCGGATCACCGCTTCAAAGAAGGCGTTGCGACGACGCACGAGGATCATGATGTCGCCTGCGCGAATGGGGCGGCCAAAGCCGTTTTCATCGCAGACGCGTTCTGGCGAGCCTGGCTCAAGCCAGTCGGCGATCATCGCAGCGATCCGCCGCGCCACTATGGCGGGCGGGTCATGCTCGTCTTTGAGGTTGACGGGCATTCGCCAGTCGCGTTCCTGCTCGGTATCGCGCGCGCCCACCAGCGGCCAGATTTCCACGACGCTTGGCAGGTCGTGTTTCAGCGCGAGATGTTCGGTGTTCACATCATCGCCATAAACAAGCCCGCGCCGATTGTTGACGTCAGCGAAAATGGCGTCGACGCAGGCCAGAATCCCCGGGGCGGAACGAAAGGAAAGCTGCAGCGGCACGCTGGCGAAATCGAGGCTTGCGGCTCTCGCGTGCGATTCGAAAAGGCGGCGCATCTCGTCGAACTGTCTGGGCTGCGCACCCTGAAAGGAATAGATGGATTGCTTCTCGTCGCCCACCGCAAAGAAGGTCCGCGTGAGTTTGCGTTGCCCTTCGCCGGCCATGAATTCTTCGGCCAGAGCGCGCAGAATGTCCCATTGCCCGGGCGATGTGTCCTGCGCTTCATCGACGAGAATATGATCGATGCCAGAATCGAGCTTGAAGAGCACCCAGCTTGGCGCAGCGTTTCTGAGAAGGCGGCGCGTTGTTTCGATGAGGTCGTCGAAATCCAATAAAGCGCGCGCGTTCTTCAAGGCGGCGTAGCTGCGCAGTATCTGCGTAGCGATCCGCGCCAACGCTGTGGATCGCTCGAAACATTGAACCGATTTAAGCGTCTCGCGAAGCGTGCTGATGCGAATAAGTTCGTTCGTCAGTTCATCCTTTAGGCCGGGGTCCAGCTTGTCGACCGCCGCAGTCGTAAGTTTGGCGCGCGGCTCCATCTTCTGGGTGAAAAAGACCTCGAGATAAGCTTTGCGTCGAGCCTCGCCCGAGACCTGCGCCGCCGTGCGAAAACGCCCTGCCGCCGTCTGATCGTTCTTCGATCCGCGATCAAGCCGCGCCGCATAATCAAGCCAGCGGTCAGGCGGCAGACCCGCGTTTACAATATCATCTTCAAGCTCTGCGCCCGTGCGGTTCGTCTCTATGGCGAGCGTGCTGCGCAGCGCTGCTTCATAACGCGTGACATCGCCGCCTCGCGCTTCTATCCCGCGCATTAGCTTGTCGCGCTTGCCAAGCACTGCTTGCAGCAGATCATCAAAATCAGCGGCGCTGGTCTGTCCGCTGAGGAGGCGCAGCGCTTGGCCTAGCGGCCCGTCCTCATCGTCGAGCGCGAGCGCCAGCGCCTTGTCGCGCGCCAGGGCCAGAAGCTCAGCCTGCTCGACATCTTCGATCACGCGAAAATGCGAGGCCACATGGGCTTCGAATGGAAAGAGATGCAGCAGCCTTTCGCAGAAGGCGTGGATGGTCTGTATCTTCAACCCGCCCGGTGTCTCCACCGTGCGCGCGAAAAGACGCCGCGCGAAGGCGAGATCGCCCTTGGTGAAAGGCGAGCCCGTCTTGCGGATCTCCTTCTCCAAAGCCTCATCGTCAAGCACGGTCCATTTCGACAAAGTGTCGAATACGCGTAGCGCCATATTCGCCGCCGCAGCCTTTGTGAAGGTGAGGCAGAGGATTTTGGATGGCGGCGTTCCCGCCAGCAGCAGGCGGATCACGCGCTGTGTCAGCACATGGGTCTTGCCCGAGCCAGCATTGGCCGAAACCCATGCGGTGGCGGCGGGGTCGGCGGCGCGTGTCTGCGCGGCGAGCGTGGCGGGGGGAATGGCGTGACGCAGGGCCATCATTCACCCCCTTGTCCGCCAGCCGACCATTCCTTCACACGCGCGAGGTGGTCATAGGCGCCATAGGTATTGGTGAATTGAGGAAAAGGCCGCGGCACATAGGGCGTCGCCTCATCGCGGAATTGCGAGAGCAGCTTGTGCAACTCCTCGAATTGGTCCTGCACGAGTTGATCGAAGGGCTTGTCTTTCTCGCCCTTCACTTCGCGCGTGTCGACCCCTTTCGCCCCGCCAATCTTCACATAGAGCGCGCTGCTCACTTCTTTGGCGCGAACCTTTTCAAATGCGCCGCGCTCAATCATCGCAGCCTCGAGTGTGAGCTGTGGCGAGAAGCCCGCGTTGACTTCCTTTTGCGAGGGCACGCGTCCGCTCTTGTAATCGACCACGATCAGCGAGCCGTCCTTGTGATGTTCGATGCGGTCTGCGACGCCGGTCAGCGTGAATTGCGAGCCATCGGCAAGCGTCAACGATAGGCGTCCGGATTGTTCGGTGTCGATGTCGGCGATGTCGTCGCGGCGAGAGTTTTCCCAATCGATGAATTGCTTCATTGCGAAGGCATGGCGTGGCCATGTGAAGGCGCGGAAGGCGGCGTTGCGCATCAGTTCGCTGAAGGCGTCTTCTGCGCGTTTAATCAGTTTCGCTTCAGCGCCAGGAACGAGACGCCCTTTTGGATGATCGATCACGAAGCGCGACAGAACATCATGCAGAAGAATGCCGGACTCGCGCGCCCCCGCCTCCGCGCCGATGGGTTCAAGCGGTTTCAGTTTCAGGATGCGTTCCGCATAGATCGAATAGGGATCGCGTCGCAATGTCTCGATGCGCGTCACGCTCAGCGACGTCGGCCGCAACTCAAGTTTGGGCTTTGGTGTCGGGCGTTGCGCGCGCTTGGTTTCTTCGCCGTCGCCATCAACAAGTCGCGCCAATTCCAACGCTCGTTCGCCGCGCGCCTTGCACTGGCCCCATTGAATGTCGCCCGCCAGCGCCGCTAATCGTTGCAGGAAGCGCGAAGGCACGGTTGGGGAGCCGCCCCTTTTTTGCGCGCGGGTGATGACGATCTCGCGCGCACCCATGGCCTGCGTGAAATCGTGTGCGGTTTGGCCGATGCGACGCTCTGGCGAGGACAAGCCAAGCTCTGCCCGCATGGGACGGTTGAGGAAAGCGTCGGCGCTTGATTGCGGCGGCCAAACGGTCTCGTCGAGCCCGCCGAGCAGAGCGAGATCGCAAGGCATGAGGCGGGCTTCCAGCAGGCCGAGAATTTTTAACCGGGGATGGGACTGCGTAGGCCCACGCACTGCGAGTTCGGCGCTGATGTCTTTGAAGAGCAGTTCGTAGCTTTCAAGATCGACCGGAAGACGCTCGCCCGCGTTGGCGAGCTCATCGAGCAGCTCTTGCAGGGCTTCGATGCCCGGCGAAAGACTTTCGGCGCCGTTCAGCGTTTCTTGCAGCGCCTTCAAATGCGCCTGTGCATAGGCTGAAAGCGTTTGTCCCGCGCCAAGCGCGCGCAGGGGCGCGAGCAATGTCTCGACTTGCACGAGCAAGGACTCGATGGCCTGCCAGTCGTCGTCGGTTATGCGCCGCGCAGCAGGATGGCCATCGCGGCTTGATGCGGCGTTTCGCGCGGCGGCGATGATCTCCGCAATGCCTGCCTCATCTGGCAGGACCATGCGCAGCACGCCAACATCGATCCGCCGCGCGAGCCGGTCGATTTCCTGCTCCTCTCGCCCAAGGCGAAAAAGCGGATGCGTGAGCATCGATAGCAGCGCGATGGAGGGTTGCGATTCAAGGGCGCAGGCGAGCAGCAAGTTCGCCAAGGCGCCTTCAGGGGTCACACTCAATCGTTCGCCGCCGGAATCGTCGACATGAATGTCCCAGCGCGCCAGCTCCGCTCGCACCCGCGCCGCAAGACCTCGATCGGGGGTGATGAGCGAGCAGGTCTTGCCTTCGGTCTCCAGCGCCTCGCGCATGAGGAGCGCGATGGCCAGCGCCTCTTCGCGGTCGTCGGCGGCCTCGACCAGTGTGATATCTTCGAGGGCCAGCGCGACGGCGCCGCCCGCCATGCGCTCGGGAAAATTTCGCCAGGCGTCTGTGGTGTCGGCAGGGCGCAGGGCCTCGCTCAGGAGTAGGCGGCGCGCCTGCAAGGCGGGGTCGGGGCGGCCGATCTCCACGACATCTTCGCGTTTGGCGCCGATGGTCTCGAGCAGCTTGTTCAGCATCATCTGCGGATGGCCCGCCGAGGCTTCGAGGCGCCGCGCGGGATCGCCGGGAATCAGCGACCATGTTTCTTCGTCAAGCAGGGTGTCGAGGCCCGGCAGCACCACCGCGCCCATGGGCGCTCTTGCGAGCGCGGCCAGCAACCGAGCGGTGGAGCGGTTCGTTCCGGTCGAGCCGATGGCGACGACCGGTTCATCCGCCCGCGCCGTCAGCCGCGCGATTTCGGCGTCGATCAGGCGCACCTGTCGCTCGGCCCGGTCCATCAACCCGATCTCGCGCAGATGATCGGGCCAGATCGTTGTGGCGATGCGCAGGAATTTGAGGGTCAGCTCCCAGTAGTGGTCGAACTCTCGCGGAGCGAGGGTTTCGAGCTTCGCCCATTCGACGCCCTCGATGGTCATCTCGTCCATGAGGCCCGCAAGATCGCCTGCGAGGCGAAAGGCGTGGGCGGGGCCGGGGGCGATCAGCGGAGCGGCGCCGTCGCGCTCTGCTCCGCGCAGGCTTTCCGCAAAGGTGAGGATCAGCCTTGCGAGATCCAGCCGCCGCTGCATCTCGCCGATGGCTTCGGGCAGATCGTCTGGCAAGCCCGCGCCGCGCGCCTCTTCGAACATGAGCGAGGTTTCGATGGCGTCGATCTGGCCGAGCGGCACGATGCGTGGCAGCAGCGCCACGGGCTTTGCGGTCAGCTTGGAAAATTCCACGGCGAGGGCGCGCGCCGCGCGCCGCGTCGGCACAAAGATCGTCGCGCCCGACAGGCGCAGCGGGCCGACATGGGCGCCAAAGCCCGGGACGATCTCGCCGTCGAGGAAGGCCATGGCGAAAGTCGCGAGCCAGGGCGCGCCCGGCGGGATCGAGAAGAGACGCGGGGCGGCGGCGAGGGAGGCCATGTCAGAGGGCTGATCGGTCTATGGCGGCTTCCGCCTCGCCGATGGCCTCGGGTGTGCCCACATGCAGCCACAGGCCCTCGAGCCGCACCCCAAAGAGGCGGCCCTTTTCGGCGGCTTCGAAGAGGAAGGGCGAGAGGCGGAAGATCTCGCGCGGATCATTGGCGAAGGGTTCGGTCTTCAATATGCCGACGCCCGAATAAACGAAGGCCGCGACCTCGCTCTGCGCGCGCTTCGTCAGGCGGCCTTCCTGATCCAGATGAAAATCGCCCGGCCAATCGACACCGACGCTGGTCGCTGTGGGCGCGACGAGAAGCAGCGCGTCCATCCGCTCGGGATCCCACGCGTCCGCGAGGCGACGCAAATTGGAGGTCGGGCCTTCAACCCAGAAGGCGTCGGTGTTGGCGACGAAGAACGGGCCATCGCCCAAGAGGGGCAGCGCCTTGCGGATGCCGCCGCCCTGATCGAGCAGTTTGGCGCGCTCGTCAGAGATGCTGATGCGCAGGTCCTTGCGGCTCTCAAGATGCGTCTCGATCTGGTCCCCAAGGTAATGGACGTTCACCACCGCCTGCTTCAGGCCGGCCTTTGCGAAGGCGTCCAGCACATGATCGATCAGCGCCTTGCCGCGCACATCGACGAGGGGCTTGGGGATCGTATTGGTGATCGGCCGCATGCGCGTGCCAAGGCCCGCGGCGAAGATCATGGCGTTCTTGGGCGATGATCCGGCGCTCATGAGCCTCTCGTTTGCGAATCAGGAATGCGCGAACACGCGCGGCAGATGGGTTTCATACCACGCCCGCAGGGGCGCGAGATCAGGGTGGTTGAGATCCTTGGTCAGATAGCGTTCGACCCGTGGCAAATGCGCGAGATATTGCGGCTTGCCGTCGCGTCGGTCGAGGCGAGCGAAGATGCCGAGAATCTTGGTGGCGCGCTGCGCGCCCATCACCGCGTAGGCGCGGGCGAAATCCATCATGTTGAAATCAGGCGTCTGCGCGCGGCGCAGGCGGGCGTAATGGGACAGAAGCTTCAATTCGAGTTCGTCCGAAACCGTGACGCGCGCATCCTGCAACAGGGAGACGACGTCATAGGCGGGATGGCCCAGCACGCAGTCCTGGAAATCGATCACGCCGACCCTGTGCAGCCCCTCGCGCTCGGGCAGCCAGATCAGATTTGGCGAGTGATAATCGCGCAGCGCCCATGTCGCAGGCGCTGAGCAAATCTGCTGCAGCAACGGGCGCCACAAGTTGATGAAAGCGGCGCGGGCGCTGGAGCTGAGCTGAATGCGTGCGACATGCGGCGCGTACCATTCGAGAACGAGTTCGATTTCGATCAGCAGCGCATCGATGTCATAGGGCGGCACGCGATAGGTTTCCTGCGCATCGAGCGGCAGTTCGCTTGGCATGTCTCGCCCGTGGAGCGCGGCGAGCACGGCGGTCGCCTCGCCGTAGCGCTCCGGCATCGGCCCGTTCTCATCGACCACTGGTTCTGAGCCGAAATCCTCCAGCACCGCCAGCCCCGCCCCGGTGTCATAGGCATGGATCGTGGGGGCCGAAAGGTCTTGCGCCCGCAAGCCCTGATCGATTGCGATGAAGGGGCGGATGTCTTCTGCGAGCCGAGCGATGGCCGAATAGGGCTTGCCATTGCGCACCGGCGGCCCATCGGGGCGCGGCGGGGAGATCATCAGGATGGCTTTTGCGCCATCGGGATTGGTCAGGCGCTCATAGGCGCGCACCGAGGCGTCGCCAAGCATGAAGGCGCGCTGCGCCATGCCCCAGCCCGAGCGGTCGAGCAGGGCCTGAATATCGCGGGCGCGGGCGACGCGTTCGGCGAAGGCGCCATGGCCCGTTATGGTCGCTGTGCGTCGGCCGGGGTCGCGGCCTGAGACCATGGTGAGATGAATGTCGAGGCGGTCGGCGGGTAATTCTCCCGCCTTCATCGCCCATTCGACGATCAGCAGGGCGCCGTCCGCCGCCTCGTCCCAGCCCAGCTCCGCAAGTTCCGAAGCGTCGCGGATGCGGTAGAGATCGGCGTGGACGACGGGGAAGGCTGAGGTCTGGTAGACCTGCATCAGGGTGAAGGTGGGGCTTGGGACTTCAAGCTCCGGGTCTTTCGTCAGCAGCTGAATCAGCGCCCGCGCGAAAGTCGTCTTGCCCGCGCCAAGATCGCCCGAGACGGTCACGAGCGCGTTCGGACCTACGAGCGGCAGGATGCGCGAGGCGA
>CANGOK010000110.1 GCA_947455285.1 Beijerinckiaceae bacterium
CCGGTTCCCTCATCCCTCATTGTCGACACGTCAGGCGCGGGCGATGTCTTCCATGGCGCCTATATCGCGGCCTATCTGGCGCAGCCGCAGGGGAGCTGGGCGGATCATTTCAACTTCGCGCGCGGCGCTTCCGCCTACAAGATCCAGCATCTGGGCAATGAGGCGGGATTGCCCAGTCTCAAGGACGTCGCCGAGATGCAGGCGCTTTACCTCAAGTGATCGCGGCGGTCGCGCGACAGGGAGACGGAGCTTCTGTTGCGCGGCCCCGCTGTCAGGGCTGCGGCCTTGCGCTGTAGCGCATGAAATTTGGACCGTCTGACGAAGCTTTCTATGGCGAGCCCGATCACGAGTAGGCACAAAAGCGCGCCTACCCTGGCGAATACGCCGGGCTTGGTCACGCCAACGGCGCTTGTCACATGCCCATCATCGCTCCGCACGATGTCGGTGATCGTCGCCTTCCAGTTCACGCCGACAACGAGATAATCGAGGGTCACCAGTCGCTTGCTGGTCCGCTCGACATATTTCACTTCGCAAGCCTGAAACAGATAAGGCAGACCCCGGCATTCGACGGGGCGCTGACCAACATCGGATGCAAACTCCCAACGGCCGGCATAAGAACCGTCTTTCCAGATCAATGGGCCGTAAAAATAGACTGGAAAAACCATGGCGAGGATCAGCGCCAAGCGCGTCATTTTCTTCGTATGGCGATATTGGATGTCCAAAAATTCAGGCAATACATTTTCCATTCTCGACGCCTTTTGAAATCGCAATAAAATGAATTTGAAAGTTACATAAATCGCATAAATGCAATTATAGTAATTTTTATATTGATTTAATGCTGCGTTCAATAGCCCGCGCGCTCGGCTCGATCAGAATTTTTCAGGCTGTTAAAGGGGGGCCATGTCGCGATGCGCCGATAGATGGTGGCGAGGCAGAGCGGGCGCCGTCACGCTGAAGCGACACGCGCATAGAGCGGCGCGACAAGTCTGCCGCGCTGTTTTTATTGCTGTTTCCGCGTGTCAGAGCTGGCTGGCGCTCAGCTCTGCTCTGAACGCTCGTAGGTCTGGGCGTCGACAGCTGCGATGGCGGTCATGTTGACGATGCCGCGCGCCGTGACCGAGGAGGTCAGGATATGGGCGGGCTTGGCGGCGCCCATGAGGATCGGCCCAACCGGCAAGGCGTCGGACAAGGCCTTGCCGAAATGGAAGGCGATGTTCGCGGCGTCGAGATTGGGGAAAATCAAGAGGTTGGCCTCGCCCTTCAGTCGAGAACTCGGCAGCACCTTCTCGCGGATGAGTTCGGAGAGGGCGGAATTCGCCTGCATCTCGCCATCGACTTCCAGAGTGGGATGCTGCGCCTGTATCAGCGCCAGCGCCTCGCGCATCTTGCGGGGCGAGGGCGCATCGCTCAAGCCGAAGTTCGAATGGGAGAGCAGGGCGACTTTCGGCTCAAGGCCGAAGAGCCGCACATGCTTCACGCAAGAGGTCGTCATGTCGGCGATCTGCTGCGGCGTCGGATCTGTGCGCACATGGGTGTCGGACAGAAAGAAGACGCCGCGCGGCGAGATCAGCATGCTCATGGCCGAGAGGCCGAGCACGCCCGGCGCGAGCCCGATGATGTCGCGGATCTGTTTGAGGCGGTTGGTGAAACGCCCCTCCAGCCCGCATAGCATCGCGTCTGCGTCGCCGCGTTGGACGGCGAGGGCCGCGATCACGGTCGGCGACGTGCGCACCAGCGAGCGCACGACATCCGGCGTGTAGCCCTTGCGCCCTGCGACCTCCAGAAATGTGTTCACATAGTCGCGGTAGCGGGAATCGGATTCCGGATTCACCACTTCGAAATCGCGTCCCGGCTGCAGGTTCAGACCGAAGCGTTCGATGCGGCTTTCCACCACGGAGGGGCGGCCGATGAGGATCGGGATCGCCAATCGTTCTTCCAGCACCACCTGGGTCGCGCGCAGCACACGCTCGTCCTCGCCATCTGCGAAGATCACGCGGCGCTTGTTGGTCTTCGCCTGCGCGAAAACAGGCTTCATCACGAAGCCAGACCGGAAGACGAAGCGCGACAGGGTTTCCGCATAGGCTTCGAAATCGCTGATCGGCTTTTTGGCGACGCCTGAATCCATCGCGGCCCGGGCCACGGCGGGAGCGATGCGCAAGATAAGGCGGGGATCGAAGGGGTTGGGGATGAGGGTCTGCGGACCGAAGGTCTGGGTCTGGCCGCCATAGGCCTGTGCGGCGACTTCGGAAGGCGCTTCGCGCGCCAGCGAGGCGATGGCGTGCACGGCGGCGAGCTTCATTTCCTCGTTGATCGTGGTCGCCCAGACGTCGAGTGCGCCGCGGAAGATATAGGGGAAGCACAGGACGTTGTTGACCTGATTGGGATAATCCGAACGCCCCGTGCAGATCAGCGCGTCAGGCCGCGCGGCCATGGCCTCCTCCGGCATGATCTCTGGATTGGGATTGGCCAGCGCCATGATGAGCGGACGATCGCCCATGCTCTTGACCATTTCGGGCTTCAGCACGCCGCCTGCCGAGAGACCAAGGAAAATATCGGCGCCTTTGACCACCTCTGCGAGGGTGCGCGCGTCCGTTGGCTGCGCATAGACCGACTTCCAGGGGTCCATGAGCTTTTCACGGCCCACATAGACGACGCCTTCGAGGTCGCTGACAAAAATGTTTTCGCGCCGCGCGCCGAGCATGACGAGCAAGTTCAGGCAGGCGAGGGCAGCCGCGCCCGCGCCCGAGGCGACGATCTTAACTTCGCTTATCTTCTTGCCTGAAAATTCCAGCGCATTGGTGACGGCGGCGCCAACGATGATCGCGGTGCCATGTTGATCGTCATGGAAGACCGGGATCTTCATGCGCTCGCGAAGGCGCTTCTCGACCTCGAAACATTCGGGGCCCTTGATGTCTTCGAGATTGATGCCGCCGAAGGTGGGCTCCAGCGCGGCCACAACGTCGACGAGGCGTTCGATGTTCTTTTCAGCGACTTCAATGTCGAAGACATCGATGCCCGCGAATTTCTTGAATAGAACCGCCTTGCCTTCCATCACCGGCTTTGCGGCCAGAGGCCCGATGTCTCCAAGGCCAAGAACGGCTGTGCCGTTTGAAAGGACGGCGACGAGATTCTGACGCGCGGTCAGATGGGCTGCTTGCGAGGGGTCTTCTGCGATGGCCTCGCAGGCCACAGCCACGCCAGGCGAATAGGCGAGCGCCAGATCGCGCTGGTTGCCCAGCGGCTTGGTGGCCTGGATTTCAAGTTTTCCGGGATTGGGATGGCGGTGATAGGCCAGAGCGCTAGCGCGCAATTCCTCGGAAACATTGGTCGCCACGGGCGCTCCTGAAGCAGTTTGAATCAGACCTGCTTCAATTTGTTGCACTCCCTCGCGCAAAGGGCAATAGCGGGCGAAACGTCTTAGTCTGTGCGTTTTCCGAGGCGTCCGGCGAGATCTTGAATGAACTGCCATGCCGTGCGGCCGGAGCGTGCGCCGCGGGTGGCGGCCCATTCGATGGCTTCAGCTTTGATCTTCGCCTTGTCCATCGCAAGTCCGAAATGGGCGGCGTAGCCATGCACCATCGCCAGATATTCGTCCTGCGAGCAGCGATGGAATCCAAGCCAAAGGCCGAAGCGGTCGGAAAGCGAGACCTTCTCTTCCACGGCCTCGCCGGGGTTGATGGCGGTCGCGCGTTCATTCTCCATCATGTCGCGCGGCAGAAGATGGCGGCGGTTGGACGTGGCGTAGAACAGGACGTTCGCCGGCCGACCTTCGATGCCGCCTTCAAGCACGGCCTTGAGGGATTTGTAGGACGTGTCTTCAGCGTCGAAGGAAAGGTCGTCGCAGAAGAGGATGAAGGGGTAGGGCGCAGGACGCACCCGGCTCATCAGGGCGGGCAGGGTCTCGATATCCTCGCGGTGGATCTCGACGAGCTTCATGGGGCGGAAATCGGCAGCGCCGGCGCCAGCGGCGTTGATCTGCGCATGGACCGCCTTGACCAGCGATGACTTGCCCATGCCGCGCGCGCCCCAGAGCAGCGCGTTGTTGGCGGGCAGGCTCTTGGCGAAGCGCTCGGTGTTCTCGACCAGAAGATCACGCACGAGGTCGATGCCGCGCAGCAGGCCGATGTCGACCCGGTTGACCTTCGGCACCGGCGTGAAGCCGCAGGACGCCGCATGCCAGACGAAGGCGTCGGCGGCATCGAAGTCGACGGCCGCCGTCGTCTGCGGAGCGAGGCGATCCAGCGCGCTGGCGATGCGCTCTAGGGTGGCGAGGAGGGCTGTCTGGTCGATGGTCATGATGGCGTCTCGCAGGTTTACGCCGGCGCCTATAGCAGCAAGGCGGGCCGGGACATAGCCCTGGGCGGAAATTGACAATGGCCACGCCCTCCGTGAGTTTAACCTCGCAAGTTAACTGGGGGAGGAATTCATGGTGTCGTTTTCTTTGGGGCGCGCAGCCTTTGGCGCTTCACTGTTGCTGGCGGGCTTGGTCCCGGCTGGGGCGCAGACGACGCCCGATCTCGCCTCCCGCGTGGAGTTGCATTCCTTTGGTTCCCTGAGCCTCAGCGACGCGCAATTCCTTCAGGGGGACAAGAAGGCGACGCCTGTGACCATCGCGGGCGAGCTGCGCTTTCCCGCCACCGCCGCACCCGGCGCGAAGCTGCCGGTGGTCATTGTGGCGCATGGCTCCGGCGGGCCCAGCCCCACGACCGAGAACTGGTCGCGCATTTTCAATCGCATGGGCGTCGCCAGCTTCATGATCGACAGTTTCACGGGACGCGGACTTGTGCAGGTCAGCACCAATCAGGGAGCCATGGGGCGCTTCAACATGACGCTCGACACCTTCCGCGCGCAAGCGCTGTTGGCGGCGCATCCGCGTATCGACCCTGCGCGCATCGCGGTGATCGGCTTCTCGCGCGGAGGCACGGCGGTGCTCTATACGGCCATGCGCCGGTTCCAGAAGACATGGGCGCCAGAGTTCAAGGTCGCGGGAACCTTCCCGTTTTATGCATCCTGCTTCGACCATGTGGATGAGGACACTGACGTGGTCGGCCCCATCCGCGAGTTCCACGGCGGGGCTGATGACTATGCCTCGATCCAGCAGTGCCGGGACTATTTCAAGCGCATGAAGGCGGCCGGGCGCGATGTGGAGCAGGTCGAATTCCCCGGCGCTCATCACTCCTATGACAACGTCCTCGGCAAGACCGAACCCGTCAAATCAGTCGGCGCCCAGAGCCAGCGCAGTTGCTCAGTGCGTGAGGAAAAGGGCGTGCTGGTCAATCAGCAGACGAAGCAGGAATTCACCTACAAGGACGCCTGCGTGACCGTCGACCCTCACACCGCCCATGACCCCGACGCCACAGCCAAGACCATCGCGGCAGTGACGGGCGAGCTGAGGGGGCTGTTTAAACTGCCGTAGGATTTGCTTGACCTTAGCTTTATATATCCGAATATGGATGTATGCCGGTCGAAGCCCAACATTTCGTCAAAGCTGATCAATCACAAATTGATCAGCCCCTTTTGTTTATGTGTTGACTTTCATGTCAACATTCCTAGATTTGGTCAGGTTTGGAGAGCTGGTCCGGCTTGACCCAGCGCTTGAGGGAAACGAGCTTGAGTGGCGGATCATGTATGCGCTTCCTCGTTTGCTTCCCCAATTACAGGAGGAGCTTCCGGCCTATGTTTCGCAGTGGCGCGTTGAGGTCAGTCCGCTTCAGCAATTCGATGTCCTGCTGGAGGTCTTTTGCTCAGGGGAGACGCTGACCTTCGATCGAATGTTCAAGCCATTGACGCATATTCAGGACGGCGTCTGGGAGCTGAAAACACCTGATCTGCGGCTCTTCGGATGGTTCCCTGTGAAGGACTGTTTCGTCATGGCGGCCATGGACACCGCTTTCAGAGTGAAAAGCCACAACCTCTACGTGGGTTACGCGAATATGGTCGCCCGTTGGCGCAGCCAACTCCCGCTCGACCTACCGAAGTTTGTGCCCGGCAAGGACCCGAACGATGTCGTTTCGAATTACGATTTCCCCTAAGGACCAAGCGGCCGGTCGGTTCGTATCGCGCGTTCGCCGGGCGCTTCAAAAGGCGCTCGCCGAAGAGGCGCAAAAGGGCGGCTTGAGCCAAAGCGATCTTGCGCGCGCGATAGGGGTCAATCGATCAGTCATTAGCCGCGAACTCAGGGGACATAAGGACTTGAGCCTCAGCCGCGTCGCTGAATTGGCCTGGGCCATGGGAAGGCGCCCGATTTTCGAATTAATCGAGGCGGCTCCCGATCAGGCCCCTGCATCGCCGGAAGTGGCAGAGCCTAGCGTTCAGAGTGCTTGATCCTCACTTCGCCAGCCACGCCTCCAGATCCGCCCGCGCTCGATCTGTCACGGCGCGCTTCTTGGCGACGGCCTTTTCGGGGCCGCGCAGGCGTTTGCCGTCGGGGCTCTTCGGGGCGGCTTCCAGTGGTGGGAAGAGGCCGAAGTTCACATTCATCGGCTGGAAGCTCTTGGGGCCGGCGTCGACCGTCTCGATATGGCCGCCCGTGATGTGGTTCACCAGCGCACCGAGCGCCGTCGTCGCTGGGGGATGGCTGATTGGCTGGCCGAGGGATTCGGCGGCGGCCCAGCGGCCGGTCAGCAGGCCGATGGCGGCGCTCTCCACATAGCCCTCGCAACCCGTGATCTGGCCTGCGAAGCGCAGACGCGGCTCGGCCTTCAGGCGCAGGAATGGGTCCAGCACCTTCGGCGAGTTGAGGAAGGTGTTGCGATGCAGGCCGCCGAGCCGGGCGAAGTCCGCATTCTCAAGGCCGGGGATGGTGCGGAAGACCCGCACCTGCTCGCCATGTTTCAGCTTCGTCTGGAAGCCGACCATATTGTAGAGCGTGCCCAGCGCATTGTCCTGTCTGAGCTGGATCACGGCATAGGGCTTCACGCCCGGCGTATGGGGATTGGTGAGGCCGACGGGCTTCAGCGGTCCATGGCGCAGGGTCTCGCGGCCGCGCTCGGCCATGACCTCAATGGGAAGGCAGCCGTCGAAATAGGGCACATGCTCCCATTCCTTGAAGCTCGTCTTCTCGCCCGCCAGCAGCGCGTCGATGAAGGCTTCGTATTCATCCTTCGAAAGGGGGCAGTTGATGTAGTCAGCGCCCGTGCCGCCTGGCCCCGCCTTATCGTAGCGGGACTGGAACCAGGCCTTGTCCATGTTGATGGTGTCGCGATGGATGATGGGGGCGATGGCGTCGAAGAAGGATAGCTCCGCCTCGCCGGTCAGTGCGCCAATAGCCTGCCCAAGCTTTTCCGAGGTGAGTGGGCCCGTAGCGATAATGACGTTATTCCAATCACTTGGCGGGGTTTCTTGAATCTCCTCGCGAGCGATTTGAATCAGATCCTCAGCCTCCAGAGCCGCCGTCACCGCCGCTGCAAAGCCGTCGCGATCGACCGCCAGAGCGCCGCCGGCGGGCACCTGATGCTTGTCGGCGCAGGCCATGATGAGCGAGCCCATGCGCCGCATCTCCTGATGCAGCAGGCCCACCGCATTGGTGGTCGGCTCATCCGAGCGGAAGGAGTTGGAGCAGACGAGTTCGGCGAAGTGGTCGCTCTGATGAGCGTCGGTGCCGCGCGTCGGGCGCATTTCATGGAGCACGACGGGCACGCCTGCGCGGGCCGCTTGCCAGGCGGCTTCGGAACCTGCGAGGCCGCCGCCGATGATGTGGATGGGAGTGAGGTCTTTGGACATGGCGCGCAACCTAGGCACGTAGGGGCTGCGGGGCAAGGCCACAAAAGATACGCCCGCCGGGGGAGGGACCGGCGGGCGCTGGATGCGGAACGGAAATGGGGAGGGGGAGCCGTTCCGCTGACTTGAGTTTAGCTACTTAGAGACCGGCGCTTTTGCGGGCGACGATGTCGATGTCGTAGCGATTCAGGCCCAGATCGCTCAGTTCGCGATCGGTGAGGCGGGACAGCTCGCGGACCGAGGTCCGGTAACGGCGCCAGGCAGAGACCTTCTCGGCGATCATCTTGACCATGGTTCAGCTCCTTCTGGTGGCGGCCCCGAGGGCCGGCGTCACAAACTTGATGCAGTGCAATATACACGTCGGGATGAAGCTGAGTAGACGAGTATACGCTTGCCTAGTATGCGCTGAATGCATGGCTCTTGGTCGGAGCTGGCCAGAAGAGCCTAAAAATATGCCGAAAAATGCCGGATTTTAAGAAATCTTTGTTCCGGGAGTGATCCAAAAGCTTGGTTAATGATGCGTAAATCGCAGATCTCGGTATGTTGCGCTTGCGTAGGCCGCGATTTCCGGTCTCCTCCGGGCGAATCGCGGCCTGAGCCTTATGCTGTTGCTTTCTTCTTTGATTTCAACTGGCTACGCTCAAGGACCTGCTTCAGGAACCGTCCCGTATGCGAACGGGGATTGGCTGCGATGTCCTCGGGCGTGCCGACGGCCACGATCTCGCCGCCGCCGTCGCCGCCTTCCGGGCCAAGGTCCAGCACCCAATCGGCAGTCTTGATGACTTCGAGGTTGTGTTCGATCACCAGCACCGTATTGCCCTGATCTACCAGTTCGTGCAGCACCTCGAGCAGCTTTTTCACGTCATGGAAGTGAAGGCCTGTCGTGGGCTCGTCCAAGATATAAAGCGTGCGGCCCGTAGAGCGGCGCGATAGCTCCTTGGACAGCTTGACGCGTTGGGCCTCGCCGCCCGAAAGCGTGGTCGCCTGCTGGCCGACATGGACATAGTCGAGCCCGACGCGGGTGAGGGTCTGCATCTTGTCGCGGATCGAGGGGGCGGCCTTGAAGAGCTCGCGGGCCTCCTCCACCGTCATGTCGAGGACGTCGGAGATCGACTTGTTGCGATATTTCACCTCCAGCGTCTCGCGGTCATAGCGTTTGCCCTTGCAGACATCGCAGGTGACATAGACGTCGGGGAGGAAGTGCATTTCGATCTTGATGACGCCGTCGCCCTGACAGGCCTCGCAGCGCCCACCCTTCACGTTGAAGGAGAAGCGCCCCGGCGCATAGCCGCGCGCCTTGGCCTCGGGAAGCTGGGCGAACCATTCCCGGATCGGGGTGAAGGCGCCCGTATAGGTCGCCGGGTTTGAGCGCGGGGTGCGGCCGATGGGCGACTGGTCGATGTCGATCACCTTGTCGAGGTGCTCAAGCCCCTCGATCCGGTCATGGGGCGAGGGATGCTCCATCGCCCCGTTGAGCCGCCGCGCCACGCCCTTGAACAGCGTGTCGATGATGAGGGTCGACTTGCCGCCGCCCGAAACGCCGGTGACGCAGGTGAAGGTCCCCAGCGGAATCTCCGCCGTAACGTTCTTCAGGTTGTTGCCGCGCGCGCCCACAACCTTCAGCACCCGGCCCGGCAGCGCCTTGCGCCGCTTGGCCGGGATCGGCACGGACTTGCGGCCGGTGAGGTAATCGCCGGTGAGGGATTTGGGGTCTGCCATGATCTCGGCCGGGGTCCCTTTCGAGACGACATGCCCACCGTGGATGCCAGCGCCCGGGCCAACGTCCACCACATAATCGGCGGTCAGGATCGCGTCCTCGTCGTGCTCCACCACGATGACGGTGTTGCCGAGGTTACGCAGGCGGCGCAGCGTCTCCAGAAGGCGCTCATTGTCTCGCTGGTGCAGGCCGATGGAGGGCTCGTCCAACACATAAAGCACGCCCGTCAGGCCCGAGCCGATCTGCGAGGCGAGGCGGATGCGCTGGCTCTCGCCGCCCGAAAGGGTGCCGGAGGCGCGCGCCAAGGTCAGGTAATCAAGGCCGACGTCGCGCAGGAAGGTCAGGCGCTCGCGGATCTCCTTGAGAATGCGCGCGGCGATTTCGTTGCGCTTCTTGTCGAGACGGCCGGGCAGGGCGGTCGCCCATTCCAC
>CANGOK010000111.1 GCA_947455285.1 Beijerinckiaceae bacterium
CGCGCGCATCAAGGCCTTGCCGCTGCGCCTCACCGGCGTGCGCCCCATCGCCCGCGCCATTTCGAGTGCGGGAGGCCTGCGTTTTTCTGATGTGACGCCGGAGCTGATGGTTCGTGCGCGCCCCGGCCTCTTCGTGGCGGGGGAAATGCTGGATTGGGAAGCCCCGACAGGCGGCTATCTCCTGCAGGCCTGCTTCGCCAGCGGGCGCACGGCTGGCGAAGCGGCGGCGAAATTCGCCTACGGCTAAACAAAGCTTCGATCCCTTTTCATTTGCCCGATTGCGGTTATTGTCTGACCAATGAAGAGTCTCGAAAAGATGATCGGCATTCTCGACCTGTTCGAAGATGCGGAAATGGAGTGGACGCCGGAGGCCATGGCCGAGCGGCTCGACCTCACGCGTTCGACGCTCTACCGCTATCTGAAGGTTCTGGCCGACGCGGGGCTTCTGACCTCGCTTCCCGGCGTCGGCTATACGCTTGGCCCCCGCATCGCCGAACTCGACTTCCGCATGCGCCGCAGCGATCCGCTCATCACCGCAAGCCGCCCCGTCATGGCGGAGCTGATCGGCGAGGTTCCGGGAATCGCGCTTTTATGCCGGCGCTATCGCGGGCTCGTGCTCTGCGTGCATCAGGAAGCAAGCCGGGGGATCGGCTTTCGCTCGGCCTATGAGCGCGGCAGCGCAAGGCCTCTGCTGCGCGGCGCCGCCTCGACGAGCATCCTCGCCCATCTGCCCGCAGCGGTCTTGCGCAAACAATATGAGAACGCGCCCCAGGACTTCGCGGAGGCAGGCCTTGGCGCGGACCTCGACGCAGTGCGCGCCCACTTGCGCGCGATCCGCCAACGCGGCGTTTCCGTCACGAAGGGCGACGTCGCCCCGGGCGTGACCGGCGTCGGCGCGCCAATCTTTGATTCCAAGGGCGGCGTGGTCGGCTCGCTGAGCGTGACCATTGGCGAACCCGACCTTGCGCCAGAGCGGCTCGCCTTCGTATCAGAGCGCATCTCGTCAGGCGCAGCGATCGTCACCAAGGCCATCGCCCGCGAACCAGACGCGCATATCTAATCTCGCAAACCGCACTCTGAGGGAGTCTCGCCATGACCTTGCCCGCCACCATGACGGCCATCGCCATCACCAGTCACGGCGGACCGGAGGTTCTGCAGCCGGAGACGCGCCCCCTGCCAGAACTCGGCCCCGGCGAAATCCTCGTCAAGGTTGAGGCGGCGGGCGTGAACCGTCCCGACATTTCCCAGCGCATCGGCCGCTATCCGCCCCCGCCTGGCGCCTCGGACCTGCCGGGCCTCGAAATCGCGGGTGAGGTCGTGGCGCTCGGCGAAGGCGCAACCGAGTGGAAGATCGGAGACAAGGTCTGCGCGCTCGCCCATGGCGGGGGCTATGCGGAATATTGCAAAGTGCACGAAAGCCACGCCCTGCCGGCGCCAAAGGGGCTTTCCATGGTCGAGGCGGCCGCCCTGCCCGAGACCTTCTTCACGGTCTGGGTGAACGCTTTTGACATGGCGGGGCTGAAGGCCGGGGAATGGCTGCTGGTCCATGGCGGATCGTCCGGCATCGGCACCACCGCGATCATGCTGGCCAAGGCCTTCGGAGCGAAAGTCATCGCGACAGCCGGTTCAGATGAAAAGTGCGACGCCTGCCGCAAGCTCGGCGCGGACGCCGCGATCAATTACAAGACAACCGATTTCGTGCCAGCCGTCATGGAGATCACCGGCGGCCATGGCGCCGATGTCATCCTCGACATGGTGGGGGGCCCCTATGTGGAGCGCAACCACCAATGCGCGGCCATGGACGGGCGCGTCGCCCAGATCGCCTTCATGCAGGGCGTCAAGGCGGACCTGCGTTTCCTCAGCCAGAGGCGCATCCGCCACATGGGCTCGACTTTGCGCCCCCGCACCGTCGCCGAAAAGGGCGCCATCGCCGCCGCCCTGCGCGAAAAGGTCTGGCCCCTGATCGAAGCGGGCAGGATCCGCCCCGTGATGGACTCGACCTTTCCGCTCCGCGAGGCGTCCAGAGCCCACGAGCGGCTGGAGACGTCGCAGCATATCGGCAAGGTGGTGCTGAAGGTCTGACCGGGATTTAAGGGAATCGTTGCTTTCCTGAACCCCAGAGCGTATATCTGAGGCTCCCCATCATGGATGTCGAGTTTGAGGCTGTAGCCTCGGCCAGGCGAAAGCCCGGCGGGGCTCGCGCCCGACTGACCACGCCGCGCTGTGGCGCGCAAAGGAGATTGCTGATGAGCGACGCCCCGCTGATGCCCAAAGCGACGGCCGTATGGCTTGTTGAGAACACCTCGCTGACCTTCGATCAGATCGCCGACTTCTGCAAACTTCACCCGCTCGAGGTGAAAGGCATCGCCGATGGCGAAGTGGCGGCCGGGATCAAGGGTCACGACCCCATCACCTCGAACCAGCTCACCCGCGAAGAAATCGCGCGTGGCGAGGGCGACCAGAACCATCACCTGCGTCTCGCGGTCTCGAAGGTCAGCATTCCCGAGATGAAGTCGCGCGGCAAGCGCTACACGCCGAAGTCGCGCCGCGAGCATCGCCCCAACGCGATCCTTTGGCTGCTGCGCAACCATCCCGAACTCAAGGACGCGCAGATCATGCGCCTTGCGGGCACCACCAAGTCGACCCTCCAGTCGATCCGCGACCGCACCCACTGGAACGCAGCCAACCTGACGCCGATGGATCCCGTGACGCTGGGCATGTGCTCGCAGATGGACCTCGACATGGAAGTCGCGCGCGGCAACAAGGAGCGTCCGCAGCAGGCGCTCGATCAGGGCGCGATGCTGCTCCCCGCCGAGGTCACAACCGCCCCGCGCGCCGAGCAGACGTTCAGTCAGGAAGACGTCTTCGGCAAGAGCCAGTCCCCGGCCCCGGCGCGCGAAGAACACGAGGAATTCGACCTCGACTCGGTCTTCTCGAAGCTCAAGGACCTCAAGGTCAAGGAATAAGGCCCGAAGGGCTCCAGACAAACAAACGCCGACGTCCCAGCGACGTCGGCGTTTTTATTTAAGGAAAGAGTTTTTACGCCCGACCGACGCGACCCTGCCCTTCGCGGGCGAGCTTGTTGCCGGGATCGACCACGAGGGCGCGGCCATAGGATTCGCTCGCCTTGGTCTTGTTGCCCTGCTTTTCATAAGCCAGCCCCAGACCCGCCCATGCGTCAGCATTGCGGTTGTCCACATTGAGGGCGGCGTTGAAATCCTCGATCGCCAGATCGAGCTTGCCGGTCACGGTCAGGCTCTGGGCGCGCGCCTGGTAGGGCGCGGCGGCGAAGGGGTTGCGGTCGATGGCGTTGTCGAAATCGGTGATGGCGCGAGCGTGGTCGCCATTGCGCTGATGGATGAGCCCGCGCGCATGGAAGGCCTGCGCCTCTTCCGGATTGAGTCGGATTGCCTGATCAAGGTCCGCCATGGCCTCCTGCAGGCTGCCCTGCGCCCGCAACAGATTCGCGCGGCCGAGATAGGCGGGGGCATGGCGGGGATTGGCCGTGATGGCGCGGCCGAAGTCAGCCAGCGCAAGATCGTTCTTGCCGATCTGGCGCTCGGCGAGCGCGCGATTCGTATAGGCTGAGGCATGGTTGGCGTCGAGCCGGATCGCCTGACTGAAATCGGCGATCGCGTCCTGATAGCGCCCAGCGCGGGCGTAGGCGGCGCCGCGGGTGTTATAGGGCTCGGGCGAATTGGGATTGCGCTTCACCACATCGCTCAGGGAGGCGATGTTCTGGCTGAAGGAACCATCCGGCGCCTCGACTTCCGCGATCCGGGGCGTGGAAGCCGAAAGGCCGCCGCCCATGCCGCCAAGGCCCATTTCGCAGCCGCCAACCAGCAAGCCAGCCGCCGTGGCCAGAGCCAGCGGGATCATGGAATGAGCTTTGATCGGGTGGGGACGGGCGGTGGTCATCAAGGCGCACTCTGTTCGCATGAGCCGGAAGCAAGGCCGTAAGGGTACCTCGCAAGGCTTAAGATAGTCTCAACCTTTCAAGCCTTCTCAATGAGGCGAGACTACGGCGCCTGCCGCAGGGGCAGGCGAAATGCGGGCGGGGAGCCCAAAAAGCTACGGCGCCAGTGAACCCGCAGGTCCGTGGCGCCGGAAAATTTTCAGAACCGAATGGTCGGATTAGCGACGAGCGCCCATCTCGGGCTTCGGCTTCATGGGCAGAAGGCCTTCGCGCTGCATCTTCTTGCGGGCGAGCTTGCGGGCGCGGCGCACGGCCTCAGCCTGCTCGCGGGCGCGCTTCTCGGAGGGCTTCTCGTAATGGCCGCGGAGCTTCATCTCGCGAAAAATGCCCTCGCGCTGCATCTTCTTCTTGAGCGCCTTGAGGGCCTGGTCGACGTTGTTGTCACGGACGAGAACTTGCACGCATTCATCCTGTCGTTGCGGCGAAATCCGCAGGGATCGCCGTGTTTGAGAGAGACCCCGATGGGGAGAAACTGGACGCAGGATCGCTTTGCGAGCCCACTGTTGGGGGTGCGGATACCAGATGGCGTCCGGCTTGTCCAGCCGCAGCCCCCCTTTTCAGGCTGATTCAACCCCCTTCATTCGGGGAAAATCCGGGTGACATGCCCCATCTTTCGGCCAGCCCGCGCCTCGTGCTTCCCATAGAGGTGCACACAGGCCCCCGGCTCGGCCAAGAGGGCCGCCCAATCGTCGGCCTGCCTGCCGATGAGATTGCGCATTTCGACCCGGCCATGGCGGCGCGTGGAGCCCAGAGGCCAGCCGCAAACGGCCCGCACATGCTGCTCGAACTGGGACGTGACCGCCCCGTCGGTGGTCCAGTGACCGGAATTATGAACACGGGGCGCGATCTCGTTGACGACGAGGCGCTCGCCGGCGCTATCCACAACATGGAACATCTCGACAGAGATTACGCCCACATATTCGAGCGCCCCAGCGATGCGCGCGGCCATGGCGACAGCCTCCCCCGCCGTCTCCGCAGCCATGCGGGCGGGAACCGTGGTCAGGGCGAGGATGTGATTCTCATGGGCGTTTTCGCAGACGTCAAAGGCGGCGAAAGAGCCATCGAGGCTACGCGCGCCGACCACCGAGACCTCGCGGGTGAACGGCACGAGGCCCTCAAGGATGCAGGGCGCGCCGCCAAGCGCCGCCCAACTCTCAGCCACATCCATGCCCTCGCGGATCATGATCTGGCCCTTGCCGTCATAGCCAAAGCGCCTGGTCTTGAGGATGGCGGGACGGCCAAGCGTGGCGAGCGCACGCTCTAGGCCCGCGGCGTCGTCCACCTCAAGGAAAGGCGCGGTGGGGATGCCAAGATCGTTGAGGAAGCGCTTCTCGACCGCACGGTCCTGCGTGGTCGCGAGGGCCGAAGGGCCGGGGCGGACGGGCAGCCGCGCGGCAAGAAACTCAGCCGTATGAGCGGGCACGTTCTCGAATTCATAGGTGACGACGCCGACGAGGGCCGCCAGACGGGCGAGCGCCGCCTCGTCCTCGTAACCAGCGATGATGGTTTCGGCCGCGACGTCGCAGGCCGGGCCGCTTTCGGGCGCATAGACGACGCAACGAATCCCAAGCCGAGCCGCCGCCATGGCGATCATGCGGCCCAGCTGGCCAGAACCCAAGATCCCGATGGCTGCGCCGGGAGACAAAATCACGCTATCCGCCATGGATCAGGCCCCGGCCGGATCATCGACGGGGCGCTCGTTCACCGAAGCCGTCTGGCGCGCGCGGAAGGCGTCGAGCCGCTCCGCCAGCGCAGGATCGTTGAGGGCAAGCACCGCCACAGCCAGAAGGGCTGCATTGGTCGCGCCAGCCTTGCCGATGGCGAGGGTGCCAACCGGCACGCCGGGGGGCATCTGTACGATGGAGAGGAGCGAATCGCGCCCCGAGAGAGTCTTGCTCTCGACCGGCACGCCAAAGACAGGCAGCGCGGTCATGGCCGCGGTCATGCCGGGCAGATGAGCGGCCCCGCCCGCGCCCGCGATGACGACCTTGAAGCCCTCCGCCTTCGCCCCCTTGGCGAAGTCCACGAGCCGGTCAGGCGTGCGGTGAGCGGAGACGATGCGCGCGTCATAGGCGACGCCCAGCAAATCGAGGATTTCAGCGGCATGACGCATGGTCGGCCAGTCGGACTGGCTGCCCATGATGATGGCGATGGGAGGAGAGGTCTTTTCCACGGCAAGTCCCGGTCTGTTCGGGCAAAAATGGCACATAGACCATGCCGTGGCCCGCCGCAAGTTTACCGCTCAGGCGATGATGTCCGGGGTCAGCTGATCTTCAAGGAAGGTGATGCGGTCGCGCAGGAGGAGCTTGCGCTTCTTGAGCCGCTGCAATTGCAACTGATCGACAGATCCGCCCGCCATCAGGGCCTCGATCACCGCGTCGAGATCGCGATGCTCTTCGCGCAGACGCACGAATTCTTCCTCCAACGCGCTTCGCTCATTCGTGGTCATGTCAGACATTACTGGAACCGGCGATCTGAAATCCAGCCAAGTATGATCCTGCGAAGGCGAGGCTGCAAGCGGGGTTTGTAAGCTCTGGCGTGATTGTCATGAGACTTGATCCAGCTCACTCCCATTTCGCTTGCCGGCCTTCATTTTTGTGTCACATTAAAAGGGTCAGCAACAAATGGAGTTGACGGATGTCGTTGAACAACCATCTCGCGGAACTCGTGCGTCGCCACAAGATGCTCGAAAGGCAAATAGAGACGGAACTGCTCCATCCAGCCACGAGCGACCTCAAGCTCCTCGAATTGAAGCGAAAGAAACTGCATCTCAAAGACGAAATAGAAAAATTGCAAAACGGCGCAAAAGCCCCGTCGCTTCACTAAAAATCCCATCCTCGCGAACGTGGCCCCCGGCCTTTCGCCGGGAGTCACGCCACCGCTTGTTTAAGCCGATTATTTCAAACCGACTTGTTTCAAACCGTCTTGGCCATATCGCGCAGCCGGAACTTCTGGATCTTGCCGGTCGAGGTTTTAGGCACTTCGGCGAAGACGATGTGACGAGGAACCTTGAAGCGCGCCAGATGCTGGCGGCACCATTCGATCAGCTCATCCGCTGAGGCGCTTGCGCCCGGGCGCAACTCAATGAAGGCGCAGGGCGTCTCGCCCCATTTCTCGTCGGGACGCGCCACCACAGCCGCCACCTGCACGGCGGGGTGCTTGTAGAGGGCGTCCTCAACCTCGATCGAGGAAATGTTCTCGCCGCCTGAAATGATGATGTCCTTGGAGCGGTCCTTCAGCTGCACATAGCCGTCGGGATGCTTCACGCCGAGGTCGCCGGAATGGAACCAGCCGCCCGCAAAAGCCGCCTTGGTGCTGGCCGGGTTCTTCAGATAGCCCTTCATGACCACGTTGCCGCGGAACATGACCTCGCCGAGGGTCTCGCCATCGGCGGGCACGCTTTCCATCGTGTCGGGATCGAGCACGTCGAGGGCTTCGAGAACGGGATAGCGTACGCCCTGCCGGGCCTTTTTCATCGCCTGCTCATTGGCGGGCAACGCATCCCAGGCCCTGTCCCATTCATTGACGACGGCGGGACCATAGACTTCGGTCAGGCCATAGAGATGAGTCACGTTGAAGCCCGCCTCACGCATGGCCGCCAGCACGGCTTCGGGTGGAGGCGCGGCGGCGGTGAAGAACTCGACCGTATGCGGCAAGGGCTTCTTCTCGTTTGCAGGCGCGTTCAGAAGTGTCGACATGACGACCGGCGCGCCGCACAGATGCGTCACCTTCTCGCTAGCGATCAGATCGAACATCTGCGCCGCGCGCACCTGCCGCAGACAGACCTGCACGCCGCCCGCGAGCACGATCGACCACGGGAAGCACCAGCCATTGCAGTGGAACATGGGCAGCGTCCACAGATAGACCGGCGCGCGGCCAAGGGCGCCCGTCAGCAGATTGCCCATGGCGAGCAGATATGCGCCGCGATGATGATAGACGACGCCCTTGGGATCGCCTGTGGTGCCGGAGGTGTAGTTGAGCGCGATGGCGTCCCATTCATCGCCAGGCATGATCCAGTTGAATTCAGGATCGCCGCCAGAGACCAGCTCCTCATATTCCATGGAGCCGAGCCGTTCGCCCGCGCCCTTAAATTCAGGATCGTCGTAATCGATAACGAGCGGCTTCACCTTGGCCTGAGCCAGCGCCTGCTTCATCACGCCGGAAAATTCGCGGTCGGTGATGAGCACCTTGGTCTCGGCATGGTCGAGGGTGAAGGCGATGATGGCGGCGTCGAGGCGGGTGTTCAGGGTGTTGAGCACCGCGCCCGCCATGGGCACGCCGAAGTGGCATTCGAGCATGGCCGGCGTATTGGCCAGCATCACCGTGACCGTATCGTTCTTGCCGACCCCATGGGCGGCGAGCGCGCTGGCGAGGCGCCGGGCCCGCGCATAGAGGTCGCGGTAATTGCGGCGCAGAGGGCCATGCACCACCGCCAGCCTGTCAGGGAAGATCGCGGCGGAACGCTCGAGAAAGCCGAGCGGCGTCAGCGGCTGGAAATTCGCCGCATTGCGGTCAAGGTCGATGTCATAAGCGATAGGCATAGGGCGCTCCCCGGGAATTTGCGCGAAAGATAGCGCAAGGCCGGAGGGCGTGCAGTTCGCTATTAGACGAAGACGCTCATCAGGCGGCCATCAACCCGCTCGCGCCGTCATAAATGAGCTTGAGCCCCACGATGAAGGTGAAGGTGCGGATGATCGGGTAGAATTTCGCCCCGGACAGACGGCGCACCATCCAGACCCCCAGAAAAGTCGCCGCCACGGCGATGGGGAGCAGGACGGCGGATGTGGTGAGGTTGGGCACGGAAAGCTGGCCGAGCCCGAAAAAGACGCCCATCTTCACCCAGTTCACAATGCCGAACAGCACCGACATGGTGCCCGCGAAAACCGGGGGCGCCAGCTTCTGCGGCATAAGATAGACCTGCATGGGCGGGCCGCCCGCATTGGCGATGAAACTGGTGAAACCGGCGATCGTGCTCCACAGGGTCGCCTTGGCGAGCGCGGGTTGCGTGGGCTCGCGCTCCTTGCCCTTGCGGGGCAGGCTCATCAGAACAAAGCTTGAAGCAATGAGGCCGACCATGAGCTGCACGGCGCTTGGCGTGACGCTCGTCGCCATGAAGGCGCCGATGGCGATGCCGACAATGGTTCCGGGCAGGCAATAGAAGAAATTCTCCTTATGGAGATTGCGCCGATAGGCCCAGACGCTGACCACATCCTGCGCGATCAGGATCGGCAACTGGATGGCCGCGGCCTGCACGGGCGAGATAACGAGACACATGAGCGGAAGGGCCAATCCGCCGATGCCGGAAAAGCCCCCCTTGGCCATTCCCTGCAGCATGACGGCCGGGATGGCGGCCAGATAGAAGTGCCAATCGGTAATCATACGTTCGTCTGATCCTGCGTGTTTCTCCCGGTTTTGCAGGGGGAAACTTGGTCTAAGAGCTAAGGCCCGTCCTGTTGCCATGACGCCTTCGACCCCTCAGAAAACAAGCGCAGGGAAACGTCGGAGGCCTCGATGACGAGCCGTTATCGCGAAGTATATGCTGGATGGCAAAAGAATCCCGAAGCTTTTTGGGCTGAGGCCGCGCGCGAGATCGACTGGTCCACGCCGCCGGACCGGATTTTCGACGCCAAGGCCGGCGTCTACGGCCGCTGGTTTCCAGACGCTGAATGCAATGTCTGCTGGAACGCCGTCGATCGCCATGTGGCTGAGGGCCGCGGCGCGCAGGACGCGATCATCTACGACAGCCCGCTCGCTGGCGTGAAGGGCCGCTACACCTACGCGCAGCTGCTCGACGAGGTGAGCACGCTCGCTGCGGTGTTGCAGGACATGGGCGTCGGCAAGAGCGACCGCGTCATC
>CANGOK010000112.1 GCA_947455285.1 Beijerinckiaceae bacterium
GCGAAGCTCTTCAGCGGCGCCGCGAAGAATGGCCGCAAAAGCGTCGCACATGGTGTCAGCGCCAAAGCGGGCGCAGAGTTCCTGCACGCGCTGCGCACCCATCTCCGTGACTGCGATTTGCGCCGTCATGTCGCCGCGCACCAGAAGGGGTTGGCGGCTGTTGGCGAGAATGAGCCGCTCGACATCAGGCAGATGACGACCCGCTTCGCAGATGCGGATCGGCGGCACCAGCACGCCCTCGTGATACATCTCCGTCGCATTGGCCGAGGTGGAGCCTGGATTGGTTCCGCCGACATCCGCCTTATGAGCGATGGAGCCGGAGAAGCCGACGATTTCGCCATTAGCGAAAACAGGCGCCACAAACGCCATGTCGGACACGTGAGGCAACCCGCCCTCGTAGGGATGGTTGGAGACGAAAACATCGCCTTCATGAATGTCATCGCCATAAAGCTCAAGGATGCGGCCTATGAGATAGCGATAGACTGGCGCATGGAAGAACATCGGCGGCGCAACGATGAGACGCCCGGTGCGGTCGAGAATCACGCAGGAGAAATCGCGGGATTCGCGAATGATGGTCGAATAGCCCGATCGATAGAAATGATAGTGCATTTCATCGACGAGGCTGGCGATCTTGTTGCGCAGGATCTGGATGGTGATCGCGTCCATGTCAGGCTCCCTTTTCCAGCACAAGATTGCGATGCTGATCGACGCGGCCAGTCCAGCCGGGCGGCACGATGGTGGTGGCGTCGAATTGTTCGACCACGGCGGGACCATGGACCATCGCGCCGACGTCCAGCTTGTCGCGTTCATAGACATTGGCCGTGGAGCCCTTAGCGCCATCGAAATAGATGGTGCGCACTCCCTTGCTGGCGCTCTCGACCGCACGCGGCTCTGCGGGCGCCGCATGTTCGCCCTGCGCATATTTCGGCACGCTGACGCGAAGGCGCAAGCGATAGCTCACGACCTCGACAGGACGTTCCTTCGCGGCGTGGCCATGGATCTGCGCATGACGCTCATCAAAGCGATTCCGCGCCGCCGCCATGGCTTTGGCGTCGAGTGCGCCATCAAACAGGCCGTCGAGCGGCGTGCGCAATTCATAGCCTTGGCCCGTGTAGCGCATGTCGAGTTCGCGCGAGAAGCGCGCAGCTTTGGGGTCAAGCCCCTCGGCGGCGATCTCTTCATGGGCGCGAGCCTCTAGCAGCCGATAGATCTCTTCGGCATGTTCAGCGGTGATGGCGTCGAGCGGCATCAATTCGGAACGAATATAATCATGCACGACATCGGTGCAGAGTAGGCCAAGCGCGGAGAAGGCGCCGGGACGCGGGGGCACGAGAATGCGCCGCATGTTCAGTTCTTCGGCTACAGCCGCAGCATGAACAGCGCCCGCGCCGCCAAAGGGCAGCAGAGTGAAGGCCGAGAGATCGACGCCGCGTTTGGCTGCGAAGACGCGCACCTCATCAGCCATGCGCATATCGACGATGCGACGCACACCATCGGCCGCCTTCAACACATCCATCTTCAGGGGATCGGCGATATGCGCCTTGATGGCCGCATGGGACGCGGCGACATCGAGGCGCTGCGATCCTCCCAGAAAATAATCGGGATTGAGATAACCGCAGACCACATCAGCATCGGTGACGGTTGGCCGCTCTCCACCCCGCCCATAGCAAGCGGGACCGGGATCGGCGCCTGCGCTTTGCGGGCCGACCATCAGAAAGCCAGCGCCGTCAACCCATGCGATTGAGCCGCCACCGGCGGAGATCGTGGTCATGTCGAGCGCGGGCACATCAATCTGCCGACGTGCGATGACGCCTTCGGTCACTTCTAGCGGCGCGCCGCCTTCGATGAAGGCGATGTCTGCGCTGGTGCCGCCCATGTCGAGCGTCACAAGGCCACTCTTGGCGTCGCTCTCAGCAAGCCATGCGCTCGCCTGCGCGCCTGCGGCGGGACCTGAGAAAAGCGTATGCACGGTCTTGCCGCCAGATATGGCTGCGGCGAAAGGCATGACGCCGCCATTCGATTGCATCAGGAACCGTTGCTGCGTTGAAACGCCGGCGTCATCGAGCCCCTTGTTGAGATGGTCGATATAACGCACCAGCACGGGTTCGAGATAAGCGTTGAGCAAAGTCGTGGACATGCGCGGCCATTCGCGCAGACGCGGCAGAACCTCGCTCGACAGTGACACGCTGATGCCCGGCGCCTCCTCAAGAATGATCCGCCGAGTCTCTTCCTCGTGAGCGGGATTCATGAAGGAGAAAAGATAACAGACGGCGATGGACTGCACGCCTGCGTCACGCAACTCGCGCGCGGCGCGGCGCACGGCTTCATGATCAAGCGGCGTGAGCATCGCGCCCGCATGATCGGAGCGTTCAGGGATTTCGCGCGTCAGACTCTGCGGGGCGATGGGTGTAGGTTTTGAATAAAAATAATCGAACAGATTCCCATCGCGCGCCTGCGCCTGAATTTCCTGAATGGCGCGAAAGCCTGCAGTGATGAGAAGGCCAACTTTCGCGCCGCGCATTTCGAGCAGGGCGTTGGTGGTGATCGTCGTGCCATGGGCGAAGAACTCTATGTCGTGCGGCTCGACGCCCCGCGCCACAAAGCGCATCACTCCATTGAGCACGCCGAGCGCCGGATTCTTCGGCGTGCTCGACACTTTCTCCACCATGAGATCGCCGCTCTCGACATTGAGCAGAACGAGATCCGTATGAGTGCCGCCGACGTCTACGCCGAGCCTGTAACGCTGTTTGGCCATGAGGCTTTCCGTTGAGTTGGTTCAGGTGAGAAGGCCAAGGGCCTGATATGCCCGGCGCGCGCCTTCATGAAGCGGCACGCCCTCGAAGCTTAGGGCCGCCTCGCCATAGGTGCGAAGCGGCAGCCAGAGTTCGCCTATGCCGGTAAAGAGCGCGTTGAGGCGCTCAAGTTCCTGCGCGCCGCCTACGATGGCGCGCACCACCGCCTCCACTTGCTCGGCTGACTGTCGCGCATGAGTCACAAGTACATTACGCACGCCGGGCTGGCGACTGTCTGCGTGAAGGCCACGCAGCTGGCCCTTGCGCATCACGGCGCATCCATAGACCGGATAGTCTGATAACACCTTTTCGAGGCCGCCTTCCACAAAACCAAGCACGCGCAGATCGAAGCTCGCGTCGAGCGCATTCATGGTGCGATTGGGAATTGGGCATTGCAGCTGCGCATCGATCTCGCCATTTCGCAGCGCCTCAGCGCCGCTGGCGAAATCCATATAGAGGGGCGTGAAATCATCGAATCCGATTCCAAGAGCGCCGAGAATGCAGCGTGCATGCTGCGCCGTTCCGCTTGTGGCCGGACCAACCGAAACGCGCTTGCCGCGCAGGTCTTCCACCGTCTTCACATCAGATGTTGCGGGAACGATGAAGAACATGGGCCCAAGGTTCATGGGCGCGACCATGCGCAATTGCGTCGGCGAGTTGAACGGTTGTTCGCCACGCATCGCCCGACCAATCCAGTTGGCCGCCATGAAGCCGTAATCGATTTCGCCCTTCGCGAGGCTTCCCGCATTCTCGATGCTGGCGGAGCGCGCCTCCAGCACGTCGATTGGCCCGTCAAAACCCGCCTTCTCGAAGACAGCAGCCAGGGCCATGCCCTGAGACAGAAATGTGCTGTTGGGTTCGGCGGTCCCGATTTTCATGGCGTTTCCTGGCGCTCGAGCCTGTTTTCGACCCTGTGCGCCAGAAGTTAGCACGCCCCCGCGCCGCTTGTCAGCAGCAGCGCCGGTAAAGAAAACCCCGACGCTTTCGCGCCGGGGCTCCATCAAATCATGCAAGAGTGGTTTAGAAGGTGCGTTCGACACGCAGCTTCGTTGACCAATTGTCCTCGTTGAGCCCTGGCCTGCCGGCGTTGAGCCAGAGGGCCGGCGCCGTAGCGATGTTCTGAAGATTGTTCTTCAGATTGGCGTATTGAACTTCGAGGCCGATATCGAAGTCGCGCACGGGCGAAAAGATCAGGCTGCCCGCGATTTCCCAGAGTTGGCCCCTGCCCCATTGCAGGCCCACATTGGTCGACTGCACGTTGGGCGGGTCGACCTCCACATAGCCAGCCGTGAAATTCGACCGCCACCGCGGCGCCCAGAAGTGGGTCATGGCCATGGCCGCGTTCCAACCCGTGCTCGTGTCCGCGCCGGTCAAAATCGCTCTGCCGCTTGTTGGCGTGAGTGCGTTAACCGGCACGATGTTGGTGTCGACGCGCACGATGCCGCCGAGCAGTCGCTTATCAGAGGCGCTTGAGTTCACCACGCTCAAGCCGCCAGTGGAGGCGATGGCGCCGAGCATGCCGCGCATATAATTGGCGGTGAACCAGACCTGATCGCCAGCCGCCAGCATGGGCAAGCGGAAGCTGACCGTGGAGCCGACGCCCCAACCAAGATAGTCCTGCTGTCCGACGATCGGACCGATGACAGGCGGAATCAACGGCGCTACAGCAGTAGGTGCGGTGAAAACGCCAAATGAATTGGTGGCGGCGGTGTTGACCGTCGAATTCGTATAAATCGAATTATTGCCGATCATACCGTGCAAGCCAGCAAAACCCCAGCCTTGATCAAGACGAACATTGCCCACCAGCACCGCTGCGGTCGACGTTCTGTCGATCGCGATCTGGTTATTGTTCATGTCCTTGGAGTCTTCCAGGGCGATGGTCGCCGAGAAACCGCCACCGAAGGTCGCAGTATAGGCGATCTGCTTCATCCCATTGGGAAAGCCGGTCCACGGATTGGAATGATACATGAAGGAAGGCATCATCGCGTAGTTTTCAGGCGCAATGCCGAAGGTGAAGCCCGCCCATTGCACAAGCGCCGATTCCACCGTGAGACCCGTGGTAGAGGCGTCTGAGAAGACATAATAGCCATTGTTCACCAGCGACGCATTGCGGACGCCGCTCGTATTAGCGCCGCGCAAGCGAATGAAGGTGCGCGCTGTGCCAAGATCAGTGGGCGTGCGGGCATCGACATCGATGCGGCCGCGAACCTCATAACCCGTCGTGCTTTGGGCGTCGGCGGGCTGGACGAATAGGCCGGGGGCAGCCAGCGTGGGGGTAGGAGTCGCGGGTACGCCGAGCTGATAAACTGCTTGGCCAGGCACATACTGATATTCAGCGCGCACATAGCCGCCGAGCTTCACGCAGGTATCGGTGCCCGGCATGTAGAAGAAGCCGGAACCATATGCGTCGCAAATCTTGACGTAATTGACGGGCGCCGCCTTCTTCGTGGGAAGATCGGCTGCGTCTGCGCCGGCCACTGCGGCGATCGCCGCCGCGGAACCGAGGAGAAGGCTCTTTACGAGCTTCATAGTTACCTCCAGTGTGAAAGACCCGCTGTGGACAGCCCTCCGTCCACATGACCGCAGGGCATAATCGCCACTGCGGAGACATATCGGGATACGATGTATCTTTTATCGTGTTACGATATATATGTTGAGCTGAAAACTGCTTCTGTGCGTCACGTCCTGCAATTTCAGGTTGTGTGATGCAGTAGCCACACTTGAATGTGACATCGATGAAAACGAGTACGAAGAAGCCGCAGCGAGATATGGACGATGGGCATTACGCTGCGCTGGCAGGGTTTCGGCGTGCGCTTCGTCAACTCATGGCCGACAGCGAGCTGATCTGCGCCGGATCAGGTCTGACGACCCAACGCTTTCAGGCGTTGCTGGCGATTCGCGCTTGGCCAGGGCAGGCCATGAGCATAGGCGCGCTCGCTGAAGAACTGGTCTTGAAACATCACAGCGCCGTCGAACTGGTGGGACGACTCGAACAGGCGGGGCTCATCAAGCGCCATAGCGATCCGGAAGATAAAAGGCGCGTTCTATTGAGCCTGA
The DNA here is from genome assembly GCA_947455285.1 of Beijerinckiaceae bacterium. Lineage (GTDB taxonomy): Bacteria > Pseudomonadota > Alphaproteobacteria > Rhizobiales > Beijerinckiaceae > Terripilifer. The sequence continues at coordinate 5,850 of CANGOK010000112.1, forward strand.
CCAGAATTGGAGCCTCTCGTCTGAGCGAGCTCACACGCGAACATAGTGTGAGCCTCAATAAGAACCGCGACCTCATCATCGAAAACTTGAAGGCGCTGCCCGGCGAGGACTAATCACGCAGCGGAAGAAGCAAAGGAGCGGCCCCAGGCGGCCTCCTCCAGAGCCAACTTATCGAGCATTAGCTGAGAAACCGACAGACGCAGACGTTGGTTCTCAGCCTCAAGTTTACGAAGTCGGCGTAATTGCTCATGCGCGAGCGCACCGTATTCGGCCTGGTAGCGATACCAGGTTAGTTCATCTAGGCCGAGCAGTTCGAGCGTCTCATCCAGCGTATGGCCCGCCCGCTTCAAGCGCCGCCCTTGGGCAAGCAAGTCGCGTATCTGATCGGCGTCTCGCTCCTGATCTTCAAAATCCTGCATTCCGGACATGATGGACATGGGCGCTTCTCCAATCAGGCGGACTGAATGAGCTGTTGCAGCGGCGCCGGATTGCGCCAACTCGCGGGTTGGCCGATCAAGGCGCCGCCTTCGGTCTTCACCACCGGCGGAAGCCGCGCAGCCGCCAGGTGATCGGGCCGCACGACGAATGTTCCCGCGCCGAGCCGCAGGCGCAGCGAAGGGCCAAAAGTCACGCGTCCGAGCCGCTTGGAAGGGAACAGGCGGCCGAGCGAATCGCTGATGGCGCGAATGGCGCGCTCGCTTGCGAATACAAAGGCGACGTCCCACGCGTCCTCGACGGCGTCGCCCAGCACCGCCAGCGCAAGCGCCATTTCCGAAGAGACCCGCATGTCCCGCCAGCTGTGCCCGCAACGCAGACATTCAGTTTCGAGGCCCCCGCCAAGGGATGTCCGGCAATCGACGCCACGCGCACGCAACGCACGTTCGTAATCTAGGTCCGCATCTCGCTGGATCGTGGTGGATGGATCGCCCGGCGCAATCCAGACAGCGCCGGCGTTCACTCCGCCTGGAGACGCGAGCGCGCCAAGATCAAGCCAATTGAGGGAAAGATCGCCGCGCGCCTCCGCATAGGACTGGAGCGCTGCGCCATCCCAGTAAACACGGACCCGATTGGGCGTATCTAGCACTTTCTTGAGCATAAACAAATTATGTTATTGAATAACTATTGTTGTCAACAGTATTCAAAGATGACGTAACGTAAGAATATTATGTTAACGACGAATTTAATCTATAACTTAGCTGTAAAAATTCCAGATTTATAATATAATTAACCATAATTATATGTATTACTTCAGCATAACCATATGGGCTAAGGCGTCACCACCACGAACCAGCCGGCGCCTGCGAATCGCGTTTCGTGCTTGCGCCAACCGGCTGCGACAAGGAGCCGTCGAGCGCCGCGAGCACGGCGCGTTTCGCCTCAACGAAGCCGGGCGACAGACGATCACGCGGGCGCGGCAGGGGAATCGGAATGTCAGCGAAGACACGTCCGGGACGCGGCTGCATCACCACCGCGCGATCAGCCAAGGCAGCGGCCTCCTCGACGTCATGGGTGACGAGCAAAAGGGTCGGCTGACTGGCCTCCCACAGGGCCAAGAGATGGTCCTGCAAGGTGGCGCGGGTCAGGGCGTCGAGGGCGGAGAAGGGCTCGTCCATGAGCAGCACCTTCGGCCGCGTCACCAGCGCGCGCACGATGGAGACGCGCTGCGCCTGACCGCCCGAAAGCTCGCGCGGCCAGCGTGATCCATAGCCCGCAAGGCCAACCTTCAGCAGCGCTTCCTCAACAAGGTCGCGACGCTCGCTGGCAGGCAAATGTTCAAGACCAAAGCCGATGTTCTCGGCGACGCTGAGCCATGGCAACAGGCGCGGTTCCTGAAAGACGAAACCAACGGCGGCATGCGGGCCGGAGATGACCTCGCCATCAACGCTCACCGTGCCTTGAGTCGGCGCTTCAAGACCGCTGACGAGGCGCAGGAGAGTCGTCTTGCCGCAACCCGAACCGCCGACCAGCGCGACGATCTCGCCCGCCTCCACATTGAGGCTGACGTTGTCGAGCGCATGGGCGCCGTTGGGATAGACCTTGTCGAGGTTCGCAAGGGAAAGCATGTCAGCCGCTCCGCGCGAAAGAATCCTGCCATGACAGCAGGGGCCTTGTGGCGACCAGAATCAACCAGTCAGCGGCCTTCCCCAATACGGCGAAGCAGAGAATCGCCGCAAGAATTTGGTCGGGCTTGCCGAGCTGCTGACCATCGACCAGCAGATAGCCAAGCCCTTCGGACGCGCCCATGATTTCGGCCGCCACCACGAACATGAACCCAAGCCCAAGGCCTGAGCGCAGGGCGACGATCGTGTCGGGCAGGATCGCAGGAAGAAGGATGCGCCGCGCCAGCTTGAGACGCGACAGGCGAAAGGCCCGGCCCACCTCGACGATCTTGCGATCCACATTGGCGATGGCGCCCATGACGCCAAGATAGACCGGGAAGAAGCAGCCCACCGCGATCAACGCGATCTTGGAGGGCTCGAAAATTCCCAGCCACAGAATGAACAGCGGCACCCAGGCGAGCGAGGGAATGGCGCGCAGGGCCTGCAGGGTCGGATCAAGAAGGCGGCGCGCCAATGTGGAGGACCCCGTGAGGGCGCCAAGCATGACGCCCGCGACGGCGCCGAGGCCAAAGCCGAGGCCGACGCGCAATAAGGTCGCCACCACATGCGTGGTCAACGCGCCGGTGGAGGCGAGCTTCCAGAGGGTTTCGGCGATGCGCGAGGGCGGCGGAAGAAGACGCGCCTGCACGAGGCCCGCGCGAAAGGCGGCCTCATAGACGAGCGCGGCGGCGACAGGGAGAATCAGGCCATAAACAAACCCGCCGCCGATGCGCGCAGAAGCTGCGCGCGCGGGCGTGCGGGCTGTCATTTTCTGGGCGATCTGCATATCGCTCATAAGCGGTTCGTCTCCGGCGGCGGGTGGCGCCGCCGGGGTTTTAAGCTTACTTCGGCGAAACCGCAAAGCGCGTGTCGATAAGAGCCTCAACAACGCCCTTCACATCGTCCTTCGCCTCGATGACGCCAGCCTTCTGCAGGGCGAGGCCCGCAGCGAGGATCGTCTCCTTCGTCGATGCGATGCTGGTCGAATTATTGGTGAGATCGGTGCGCTCGAGCTGCTTGGCGATGACCGCGTCAGGCAGCTTGGTTTCGGCGACGAGAAGCTTCTTCAGCTCGTCGGGGTTCTTGAGCGCCCACTGACGGGCCTCTTCATAGACCTTGAGCACGCGGGCCACGATCTGCGGGTTCTGCTGGGCGAAATCTTCGCGGGTGTTCAGCACGCCCCAGGTGTTGTCTTCGGCCTTGCGGAAAAACAGCTTGGCGCCCTCTTCGACCTCAGCCTGCGCCATGATCGGATCAAGACCCGCCCAGGCGTCGACATCCTTGCGCAGCAGCGCGGTCTTGCCATCGGCATGCTGCAGGAGAACAAGCTTCACGTCGCGCTCGGTGAGGCCCGCGCTGTCGAGCGAACGAACGAGGAAGATGTGCGGATCGGTGCCGCGCGTCACGGCGACGGTCTTGCCCTTGAGATCGGCAGGCTTGGTCACGCCGCTGTCGGCGCGGGTGACGAGCGCCGTCCATTCAGGACGCGAGAAGACGCCGACGGCCTTGATCGGATTGCCGTTGATCTTGGCGATGAGCGCGGCAGCGCCGGCCGTCGAGCCAATGTCGATCGAGCCCGCGTTGAGGAATTCCAGCGCCTTGTTGGAGCCCGCTGAGAAGACCCAGCGCACGGCGATCTTGTCCGCCTCGAATTCCTTCTCGAGAAGCTTCTTCTCCTTGAGGACGAGGGAGAGGGGGTTGTAGGTCGCCCAGTCGACGCGGATTTCGCTCGGCGCCGCAAGGGCTGGCGTAAGGCTGAGGGCGGAGAGGGCGAAACCGGCGGCGAGGCCAGCCACGGAACGACGCGTCAGATTCATGATGTCTACTCCAAAGGGGCGTGGACGCAGCCCCTCGGGGCTCTCCAGCGC
>CANGOK010000113.1 GCA_947455285.1 Beijerinckiaceae bacterium
CCCTGATGGGCGGTCTTGAAGGCGGCGATATCGGCGGGCGTTCCCACGGATGTGCCGGTTGCGCTTTCGGCGATGCGCTTCACGAGGCCCGAGAGGACCTTGCCGGCGCCGAGTTCGTAGAAGGTCGTCACGCCCTGAGCGGCCATGTAAGCGATTGATTCGCGCCACCGAACGGTGCCCGTCACCTGTTCGACGAGACGCTGGCGAATTTCGGCGGGGTCGGTGATCGGAGCCGCTAGCACATTCGCCACCACGGGGGCGCGGGGCGCTTGGATGTTCACTTGCGCCAAAGCCGCCGCCATGGCTTCAGCGGCAGGCTGCATCAGGGCGCAATGGAAGGGCGCGGAGACGGGCAGCAAAAGGGCGCGTTTGGCGCCGGCGGCCTTCGCCAGCTCCATGGCTTTTTCCACAGCTGATTTCGTTCCGGAGATCACGACCTGCCCGCCGCCATTGTCGTTGGCGGCCTGACAGATGGCGGCCTGCAGGTGGAGTTCGCGGGCGGCTTCAGTTGCGATGGCGGCGACCGGACCAAATTCGAGGCCGAGAATGGCGGCCATGGCGCCCTCCCCAACGGGCACGGCCTTCTGCATGGCCTCGCCGCGCAGGCGCAGCAATCTGGCGGTGTCGGCGAGGGTGAAGGCTCCAGCGGCGGCCAGCGCCGAATATTCGCCAAGCGAATGGCCAGCCACGAATTTCGCGTCGCGCGCAAGATCAAGCCCAGCTTCGGCCTCAAGCACCCGCAGGACAGCCATGCTGACCGCCATGAGGGCGGGCTGGGCGTTTGCGGTCAAAGTAAGATCAGCCTCGGGCCCCTCGAACATGAGGGTTGAGAGCTTCTGGCCCAGCGCGTCATCCACTTCCGCGAATACGGCCGCGGCTTGAGGAAAATCGGCCGCGAGCGCTTTGCCCATGCCGACTGATTGCGAACCCTGACCGGGGAAAATGAAGGCGTTGGCCATATGACCCTGCTGTATTGAGGACTTTGTTCGCAGGAACAACCTCCAAAGGGGCGAGTCAAGCCATGGGCTCTGGCGCCACGGGTGGCGAAAATCCGCCTTGCGTCCCCATTTGAGGCTCTACACCGGCGTTGCGATTGGTTATGCGCTTGTCACACAGATTGATCGAATCGTTCCCAGAGGTCCCATGCCAGCCGCCCTTGGACGTTCCTGCGGACCCTGCACGCTGTGCTGTCAGGTGCTGGAGATCGACGAATTCGACAAGCCCGCAGGCGCTCTCTGCGGCAATTGCAGGCTTGGAGGCGGCTGCAAGATCTACAAGAAGCGTCCGGATGTCTGTCGTGACTTCGAATGCGAGTGGCTGACCGAACGCGACGTTGCGGTCGTTCTCAATCCCCACCGCACGGGTGTGCTCTTCATGATCGATGCGGATTCGGATGAATATCTCGCGGTCTGCGATCCCAAGAAGCCCCATGTATGGCGCCAGCCCCTCGTATTCCGGCATCTTCTTGCCAAGGCGAAGGAAGGCCATGTGGTCGTAGCGAAGGCAGGGACCTTCGCCTGGCGAGTCTATTCCAACGGAGAGACGGCGCCTTGGGCGTGAGGGTCAGCCAGCGATGGCGGCGGCCGCTTGAGCCAGCCGAACGAAGCCTTCCACATCGACCTCTTCGGCCCGTTTCGTAGGCTCGATACCCACCGCCTCCAGAAGGGCGATGGGGTCCAGCGTACGTCCGCGCAAGGCGAAGCCTTTCAGTGATTGGCGCAGCATCTTGCGCCTTTGCCCGAAGGCCGCTTGCGTGATGGCTGAGAGGATGCGCCCATCGCAGGGCAGGGGATCCGCGCGTGGGATCAGCTCCACGATTGAAGACGTGACCTTTGGCGGCGGGGTGAACGCGGAAGGAGGCACGTCGAAGAGAATGCGAGCCCGACTGCGCCAACCGCTCAGGACGCCGAGACGTCCATAGTCGACGCGCTGGGCGGGCGTCGCGACGATGCGCTCTGCGACCTCGCGCTGGAACATCAGCGTCAGCCGGTCGAACCATGGCAGCCACGGGTCGGTTTCAAGCCAACGCACCAGAAGGGCGGTGCCGACATTGTAGGGAAGATTGGCGCAAATGCGCGCGGGACCACCGCCATGCTCGGCGACGAGCGCGCCAAGATCAGTCTCGAGGGCGTCGCCGCTCACTACATGCAAGCGCCCCGGATAGCGTTGCGAGATTTCCGCTAGCGCAGGCAGGCACCGCTCGTCGCGTTCGACAGCGATGACTTGCTTAGCGCCCTCCGCCAGCAGGGCGCGGGTCAGGCCGCCGGGCCCGGGGCCGATCTCGACTACGGTGACGCCATCGAGCGGACCAGCAGAGCGAGCGATGCGCCCCGTGAGGTTGAGATCATAAAGGAAGTTCTGCCCAAGTGATTTCTTCGCGAGCAGTCCGTGGGTTTCGACCACTTCGCGCAGCGGCGGCAGATCATCGATCGCGCTCATTCCTTGGCGCTCGCGAGCTTCGCGGCCAGTTTAATGGCGGCGATGAGGCTTGTTTCACTCGCTATCCCTTTTCCCGCAATGTCGAAAGCGGTTCCGTGGTCCGGCGATGTGCGTACGAATGGAAGGCCGAGCGTCGTATTCACGCCGCTATCGAAGGCGAGCGTCTTGGCCGGTATCAATCCCTGATCGTGATACATGCAGATGGCTACGTCATACCGAGCGCGCGCCGCCGCATGGAACATTGTGTCCGGCGGCAGCGGACCGCGCGCATCAATGCCTTCGGCTTGCAATTGAGCCACAGCGGGAGCGACGATCTCGATATCTTCGCGGCCCATGGTTCCGTTTTCTCCAGCATGGGGATTGAGCCCTGCGATGGCCAGACGGGGCGCAGCGATACCGAAACGGATGCGATAATCATGGGCGGTGATGCGCGCCGTCTCCACGATGGCCTCGGTCGTCAGCTCCGCGATGGCGCGCGTCAGCGCTAGATGGATCGTCACAGGCACGACTGCGAGCAGATCAGACCAGATCAGCATCACCGGGCGCAGTGGACCAACCTTCCATTCACGCTCCGCCAATTCGCCGAGCCATTCGGTATGGCCTGGATGATGAAAACCTGCCTTGTAAAGCACATCCTTGGCGATCGGGTTGGTGACGAGCGCGCTCGCCTCTCCGCTGCGAACCAGCATCACGCCACGTTCGATGGCTTCGAGCGTCGCTGGCGCATCCTGTGGGTCAGGCTTGCCGGGCGTTCCAATGACGCTCGCATGAAGCGGCGCAATAGGTAAGGACGTGGCGAAAGCGTCAATCGCTTGCGCAGGGGTGACTTCTGCGATCGGCGCATTCAGGCCGAGCGATTGCGCAACGCGGGCAATATGCTTTGGGTCGGCCAGCAGGAACCAGGGCGGAGTTTCAGCGTCGCGTGCGAGCCAGGCCTTGATTGCGATTTCGGGGCCGACGCCCGAAGGATCCCCCTGCGTCAGCGCGAGCGGCGCAGCACGGTCTGACATGGACCACCTATCGTTTGACGATAATCGCCTTGGCGCGGACCTCCTTATACCGCGTCTCGGATTCGCCTTGCAGTTTCTTGAAGACCAGATCGTTGCGGAGATTTTCCGCAGCGGCTGAGTCCTGCTTGTCGCTCTTGTTGCAGACCGCAAGCATTTCAACGCCCTGTGCGCTGCGCGAGGGCGGCGTCAGACGTCCAACAGATGTCGAGTCGAGAATCTTCCGCAAAGCTTCAGGAAGAGCCGAGCCAGAGCGGGTGACTGGCTCCTTGATGGCCGCGTCGCGGAAGGCGGCGACGAGGGGCATGCCGCTGGCGCAATCTGTGAAGCGAGCGCGCAATTGATTGGCTTCAGCCAGGCGGCCTTCAGCGCTGGCGCCATTAGGCACGACGAGAATGACCTGGCGGATCGTATACTCGACCGACTTGTTCGAACCAGTCTTTGCGAGCTCTGCGCGCACCTCCGATTCACTGGCTTCGAGCGTGCGGTTCAATGCGCGAATGAGCTGCATCCAGCCCGCTTCCGCCTTCCACTTCTGACGCCACTGATCTTCTGAGACGCCAGCTCTCTGCAGCGCGCCAACCAAGGCCTGCGGTTCGGTTTTCAGGTTGCGCGCGGTCATGCCCAGCGCCCAGCCAATATCCTGATCGCCCGGATTGACCTTGTATTTCGAAATTTCCATCAGCTTGAGACGGGTCTCATAGATGGACTCAAGAGCGGCTTCGCGCGTCGCGTTCTTTTGCAGCACGCGCAGGATCTTCATGTGCTGCTCGATATCGACGTTCGTCACGGGATCATCGTTGACGGAGCCGATCACCGCCTGCGCGAGGGCCGGGGCCTGTCCAAGCGCGCATGCCGCCAGAGCGGCCGCAAGCGGAAGAGCAAATCGAGCGGTGCGCCAGGCAGGCATCAGCTTGGACATGAGGATTCCTTAGTTCGCAGAGCGAGACAGTGAATGACCTTCTATCAATGTCCGCTCAGGCCTCCAAGACCATCCTGCACCTTGATGTCGGAGAGACTGGATTGGAAGCGCGTATCGCCAAGCGTGCGCAGTTGCAGCTGGAAGAGAATGGTCTGGTTGCGAACGGGGCCGGTAACCGTCCCGGCTGTGCTACCTGCCTTCTCCGTATAGACCGACGCGTAATTGATGCTGAACGTCGTGCAGTCATCCGTATAGCCAAGGCCGAGGCCGAGGCCCGCCAGCGACAGCACGCCAGCATGGCCGCCGATGGCAGGGGTCGTATTGTACAGGTGGCGCGACAGATCGAAGATCACGCTGCTCGACAGGAAGTAATTCTGGTCGATCTTGTATTTCAGCGAAGTCGAGACGCCTTCGCGGCGCTTGTAATAGCCGATGTCGGGCTGCGCCTGATAATTGGCGTATTGCAACGATGCGACGACGGGGCCGAGGCTGCCGCTTCCCGTCATGTCGAAGCGGCGCATGTGAAGGTTGTCGGGGTCGAAACGGCCCTTCGCGATGAATGAGAAGGCCGAATTGGGCGCGATCGCGAAACGCGACACGAGGTCAGAGCGCTTTGTGTCGAGGCCAGACGACAGACCGATATTCGCCATGTCGGGCGTGGCGTAGGAATTGCGACCGGCGAGCTGGAACGACTGCCCGAGCATCAGGTTCGTATAGCCGCCGTTGCGGAAGGTCATCGTGTATTGGCCGCCGTAGTTCACGCGCGTGCCGCCCTCTAGACGATCATAGCCGGAGAACTTGTTCCACATGAACATATTCGTGTCGTCGAACACGAGGCTCTGCGAGTCTTCATTGACGAGCGAGGAGCTGGTGGATTCATTCGGCCGAACGATGATCTGGGCGATCGGCTCGATGACATGAGTTCCCCAGCTGGTGGCCATCGCGAAGGGATAGCGATAGTCGACGCCGACTCCCGGGGTCAGCAGGCCATAAAACGAGTTCGCGTCTGCGCCAAAGAAGTTGGTTTGGGACGCATTCTGGATAATGGACGTGCCGTTGGTCGACGCGAAGGTCGCCGAATTCGATTGGTTCAGCGTCAAGAAGGCGCCGTTCATTCGGGCGAAGGCGAATGGCGTCCAGACCTGCCCGATGGGATCGACATATTGCCGCTTCCAGGTCGCGCTCGCCGTTGCGCGCGTATAGTCGCCGCCGATGCCGCGCACGAGGCAATTGGCCCGCGTGTAAAGGCCTGCCGAATTCGTGGGGCATACGTCATAAAGCCCGAAGGCGTTGTCGAGCGTGCGCGTGCCGTTGGCGGTGTTCGTCGACTGGAAGGCCGCCAGTTCGCGCGTCAGATGGGTGAAGTTCGCGTCGATCTCCAGCTCGCCGCCGATGCCCGCAGTGCGTGCGGCCGGAAGATCAATGGTTTTGTTGTAGTCCCAGACCGGCGCAACCACGGGCTGCTGCGCTTGCAGGTCGTAGCTGCTCAGGCCCTGAAAATAATAGCTTCGAAGGTCGAAGAAGCCGCGCTCGCCCTGGCCGGTCAAGTATAGTGTGGAGGTCGCTTCACGGAAATAATTCGCTGACAGCGCTGTCGCCGGCAGCTGGTAGTCGGTGAAGAACCAGCGGTCGCTCATATATGTGCCGTCCCAGCCGAAACGCCACTTGTCATTGAGCATGAACTGCCCGGCGCTCTGGATCGACCCGCGGAAAGTCCGGTCGCCGGGACCATTGGGCGACGGCTGAAAGACGCCCGGATCATTCTGGAAGATGCCAGAGACGCGCACGTTATAAGCGCCGTTCATCACCTGATGGCGCCATTCAGCGTTCAGCAGAAGGCCCTGCTTCGAATAGAAGTTGGGCGTTACCGTAAGGTCGTAATTAGGCGCGAGAGCCCAGAATATCGGGATCCCGAGCCCGACGCCCAGATTGCTCTTCACTGTGTAGCGGGGCGCCAGTACGCCGCTCTTGCGCTTCACGCTCGGGTCGGCCATCGACAGATAGGGCACATAGGCGACCGGGATGCCGCTGAATTCGAGCGTGGCGTCCTCGTAATAGACCGTCTGCTCGTCCTTGTTATGGATGATCCGTTTGGCGCGAACCTGCCAGAATGGGGGCTTGTCCGGGTCGTCCTCGCAGGCGGGGCAGGCGGTATAGGTGGCGCGATCCAGAACCATCACATTACCCTGTGATCGTTCGGCGCGAGCCCCTGACAGATGGGTGTTCTCGCTCGAATCCATGCGGATCGAGTCGACGAAGCCCTCCTTGAAGTCGTCAGTCAGTTCGAAACGGTCGGCATAGGAAACTGTGCCGTCCTTTTCTGTCAGCTTGGCGTGACCCTGCGCATGGACGCGGTTGCGCGTCCGATCATAGACGACTTTGTCAGCCTGAAGGGCGCGGCCCTGATAATAGATCTGAACCTTGCCCCGCGCCTCGACCTGATTTGAATCACGGTCGTAGACCATCTCTTCAGCTTGCAGGAGTAGGCGGTCCTTGGCCTGCGTGGCGGTCTGGGGCTTGCTGTCGTTCGGTGATGCCGCGAGAGAGGCTGCAGGGACATTGGCAAGCGCCAGTGTCATCAGGCCAAGCGTCACCGCCGCCCGGACTGAGCCCGTGGCCGGCGTCTGACGCAGATCGGGGCTCAAACGCCGCCCCATTCAGCCATCCTCCTGGTTCAACAACGCAAGCGTACCCAACAAACTCCCCACAACCGCCGGCGTCCATGCAGCTACAGGGGCGCTCAAAAGGCCCGCGCCGCCAAGGTCACCGACAAGCTTGGTCGCAACATAAAGCACGAACCCTGCCATAACGCCACCCGCAACCGTCCGGGCGACGCCGCCAAATCGAAAGAACCTTAAGGAAAAGGAAGCGGCGATCAGGAGCATCGCCAGCAACATCAAGGGTCTGGCAAGAAGGACCTGGTAGCGCAGCCTGTAACGGTTTGCGTCGAGACCAGCCTGTTCCGTCCGGAAGGCGGTGTCCTGCAGACGCCAGAAAGAGACGGCGTCGGGAGCCTGGAATGACTGCGTCACCTGTTCAGCCGACAGATAGGTGGACAGCAGATAGGTCTCATGGAGCTGCGGCTCTTCCTCCGGCGCGCTGATCCTGGCGTCCTTAAGCTCCCAGAATCCGGGTTTCAGGGTGGCTGTGGGCGCGTCCACGCGCTCCTGAAACGAGCCATCCGGACGAAAGACGAATACCGAAACGGAAGAGAGCTTGCTGCCCTTGTCGCTTGATCCCTCCGCCCGGAGGATCGCCTGGCCATCGACGCTGCGCTGCCTGATCCACATGCTCGTGTCGGTGACGTTGCGGCCGCCGCGGAAAAGCTCAGTCTCGATCCGATCCGCCTCGTCCTTGGCCGCAGCTGACAGCGGATTGTAGGCCATGATCGAAAACAGGCCGATCCCCAGCACCACGAGCGCGGGAGGCGTCAGGAACTGCCAGACTGAGACCCCCGCCGCCCGCGCGACGACGAGCTCCAGCCGACGCGAGAGGCTGACGAAGGCGAACATGCAGCCGGCCAGCACCGCGAATGGAAGCACCTGCTCGGAGACCGCGGGCGTGCGCAGCAGGCACAGATAGGCCAGCAACGTCGCCGAGGCGTTGGAGGCGCCGCTCGCCCTCCTGAGCATCTCTACGAAATCAACGAGATAAATAAGGGCGAAGATCGAGCCGAAAACCGCCAGAATGGTCATGGCGAAACGAGCGGCGAGATAGCGCGTAAGGGTCCAGCCGACCATGGTCATTCCGCCATGCGTAGGCCGCGTGCGGGCGCGGGCCGTTTCAGACGGATCATCAGTGACTGCCCATGGACGGCGTAGGCGAGGGCGGCGCCCATGCTGGCCAGCGGGCAGGCGTAGAGCGCCGCGACCGCCCAACTGTGCCGGGCGACGAGGGCTGCCGCGCCAAAGCCGATCCCGCGCACCAGGATCACCGCCGCTATGGCTCCAAGCAGAGCAAGGCCGCGACCCTGCCGCGTTGTGCGGGCCTGCGCCAGCGCGGCGAATGCGATCAGCCCGAAGGCCATGGCGTAGAGCGGGTTGACGATCCTGTCATGCAGTTCGGACCGTATCAGCCCGGGGTTCGCCTGAGCATAGGCGTCCATGGGGTCAGGGCTGAGCAGCGACATGGTGGTGCGTTCTCGCGGCTTCAGGGGCGCGTTGTCGCTCCCAGCGCCAAACTGGGCGAGATCTATCGCGTATCGTTCGAACACCACGATGACGGGATCGCGACCGCCGGCCGCCTGGCGTTGGATGCTGCCTTTTTCCAGCACGAGATAATTCTCGGCGCCATTGGCGATGGTGACGCCGCTTTCGGCGATGTAGGTGCTGACGCGCGCGGGATCCCGGCGGTCCTGCATGAAAATGCCGAGCAGGGCGCCGCCCGGCCCGCGCTCCCGGTAATGGAAGACAAAGCCACGGTCGAGCGTCGAGAACTGTCCCTCTCGCACCACGCGGGTCAAAAAGTCAGTGCGGACCTGAGACAGAAGGTTGCGAAGCTGGGAGAAGCTGGCGGGCATCAGCCAGAGCGACATGCTACCTACCAGAAGCGCGACAATGAGCATGAGCGCCAGAAACGGACGCAGCAGGCGCCCCGGCGACAGGCCTGCGGCGCTCATGACCACAAGTTCGCTGTCGCCGTTGAGCTTGTTGAGGGTGAATAGAATGGCGGCGAAGAGCGCGATCGGCGCTACGATCATGATCAGGGAGGGGATGATCAGCCCGGTCGCAAACAGAAAAATCAGCAGGGACTGGCCCTTGGTGGTCAGGAGGTCGAAATCCCTGAGCGCCTGAGTCACCCAGATGACGCCCGTGAGGCCGCCGAGCGCGGCCAGAAACGACACGCTAGCCATTCTGAAAATATATCGTTCAATCAATGACATCGCGTTTTTCGCGCCCGCATCGGTCTAAACAAACCTCGACAGAAGCCCCACCTTATCGGGGGGCGAATGTTTTCGCCACTGTTCCGGGAGGCTCCTGGCGGGTTGTCCCGGACTGTCGTGAGCCTTTGCTGTCCTCCGCATGATCAAACGGGGAAAACTTGGCTGGAAGCCGCTTTCAACATCGCCTCAAGGCGAAATCGTGACCTGATGCGCGCTGAGATGTTGCGCCGGGAATCGAACCTTCTCATGATGCGCCAGATTCTCGCCGCACGGCGTCACCCCTTCAAGAAAGGCCCACCATGACCCAGACCCTCGAAGTGACCTTCGCCGCGCTCGACGAGATCAAGCCGGACGGAGGCGCAGAGACGCTCGTGGTCTTCGCTGGAGAAGAGCTCGCCATGTCCCACGGGACCCGGGGGCTCCTCGGCTCTGCCGCAGATCTGGTGAAAAGGGCGGCCGGAACAGCCAAGTTCAAGGGCAAGACCTCATCCGCCATGGAC
>CANGOK010000114.1 GCA_947455285.1 Beijerinckiaceae bacterium
GACTTCACGAAGGTCGGCAAAGTATTCATCACCCATCCCCATAACGATCATATGGGTGGCGTCGCGAATCTGCTGAACGTCGCCTGGCAATACGCCCGCAAGGAGCCAATCGAGATTTATGGCCCCCCGGGCACGGAGGAGACGGTTCAGGGCGCGCTCGCCTTCAACAAGGTGGATGAAGAAATCCGTCTTTCTGAAAACAGGGACCAGCCCCTTGGCACGATCGTCAAGGCCAAGAACGTGGGAACAGGCGTCGTATATCAAGACGACAATATGAAGGTCGTCACACAGGAGAATTCGCACTTCCAGTTTCAGCCCGGCTCTCCTGCCTATGGGAAGTACAAGTCCTACGCCTATCGCTTCGAAACAAAGCATGGGACGATCGTCTTCACCGGGGACACCGGCCCGTCGGATCAACTCGCCACTTTCGCCAAAGGCGCCGACATCCTCGTGTCCGAAGCCCTTGCGGTCGACGAGATCCGGGCGCGCATGCAGCGGGCTGGCCAATGGCAGAAGCTCACCGACTCGGAAAAGGCCGGTTGGGAGATGCATATGTCTCAAGAGCACATCACGCCCGAGCAAGCGGGGAAGCTCGCAGCGGATGCCGGCGTGAAGACGCTCGTGCTGAGCCACCTCTCCGCATCCGGCATCGACAATGATGATTACGCACGTTTTGTTGAGCGGGCAGCCACGACATTCAAAGGCAAGATCGTAGCAGCGAAAGATCTGATGGAATTCAATCCCTGAGCAAAAAGGGCCGAAACGGCGTTTTGAAACCTACCCGCCCAGCTCAATAAATGCGCAATTCATCACGCATGTGCCTACGTCGTCGCGCGCCATCCAGATTATTGGATATATATGGCTTCAAGAGGCCCCCATGATCCGGATTGAACACAGCCAACAACCATCCTAGGCTTGTCAGGGAAGCGTCGTTCAGACTGAGATGATATCCAGCGAAGCATCTGCGATCATGCGCAATGCTCGGGCGAGCGGAATAATTGATATGAATGACCTGTCTCTATGCGCAGCGATGCTTGACGCGCTGCGTGACCCCGCGATGATCATCGACGCCGAGGAGCGCATTAGTGCGCTAAACGGAGCTATGAAAGCGCTGGCACCTTCCGCGCGCCCCGGGGATGCTCTCTCGCTCGCCCTACGCGCTCCCGACATGCTCGACGCAGTCCGCCGTGTGCTCGTGGGTGGGAAGGCCGAGACGGCGAACTGGCGCGAGCATGTGCCGGTCGAGCGCGTCTTCGATGTCTTCGTTTCCCCTCTCGACATTGACCCGGAAAAGCGCTGCGCCGTCGTCACCATGCGCGATCTCACGGACATCAAGCGCATGGAGCGCATGCGCGTCGATTTCATCGCCAATGTCAGCCACGAATTGCGCACGCCGCTCGCTTCCCTGCTTGGTTTCGTCGAGACCTTGCAGGGCCCAGCGCGCGACGATCCTCGCGCGCGCGACCAGTTTCTCGGAATCATGGGAGAACAGGGACGCCGGATGTCGCGACTTATCGACGATCTACTCTCTCTTTCCCGGGTGGAGCAGCGCCAGCACCTTCGGCCAAGCGCCTGCGTTGATCTGGTTTCCGTAGCCCGTCAGGTGATCGACGGATTCGCCCCGATCGCGCCCGAACGTCGGGTGACGCTCATCCTTCACGCGCCCGAAACGCTCAATGTCGTGGGGGATCGCGACGAGCTGATCCGCCTCGCCGAAAACCTGATCGGCAACGCCATCAAATACGGCTCCCTGCCCGATCAGGATACGAATGTGGAGATATCGCTGGCCGTCCTCGGCTCCGATGCGCGATTGAGGGTGCGCGACCATGGGGCGGGAATCCCGCGCGAACATATTCCCCGCCTGACCGAGCGATTTTACCGAGTCGATGCAACCGCAAGCCGCGCAAATGGCGGAACGGGCCTTGGCCTTGCTCTGGTCAAGCACATCCTCATGCGCCATCGCGGGCGTCTGGAAATTGCAAGCAACCCCGGCGATGGCGCTAATTTTGACGCTTTCCTGCCGATGTCATGACCATTCAGACAACTGTCATCTGACTGTCATCTGCGCGCACTAGATACAGCTCCGTAACGATAGGACCATCGAACGGAGAGGCAAGCATGAAGATCAGTTCCATCATGTGCGGGGCTGTCATCGCCTTATCAGCGCTAGCTGGCTCAGCCGCACGCGCCGCCGACATAACCGGCGCGGGCGCCACCTTCCCCTTCCCGATCTATTCGAAATGGGCGGACGCATACAAGAAAGAGACCGGCAATGGCCTAAACTACCAGTCGATCGGCTCGGGCGCCGGCATCAAGCAGATCCAGGCCAAGACCGTCACCTTCGGCGCGACCGACATGCCGCTTCCCGCCGAAGAATTAAAGAAGAACCGCCTCGTCCAATGGCCCATGGTGATGGGCGGCATCGTTCCAGTGGTGAACATCGAAGGCGTGAAGCCGGGTGAGTTGGTGCTCGACGGCGAGACGCTGGCGAATATCTACCTCGGCAAGATCAAGAAGTGGGATGATGCGGCGATCAAGAAGCTGAACCCTGCGCTGACGCTGCCCTCAACGGCGATCACGGTCGTGCGTCGCTCGGACGGCTCGGGCACCACCTTCAACTTCACCGACTATCTCTCCAAGGCGAGCAAGGAGTGGGCGGACAAGGTTGGCGCGGACAGCGCGGTTGAATGGCCGGTCGGCGTCGGCGCCAAGGGCAACGATGGCGTGGCGGGCAATGTAGCGCAGACAAAGAACGCGATCGGCTATGTCGAATACGCCTTCGCCAAGCAGAACAAACTCACCTTCGCAGATATGATCAACAAGGCGGGCAAGAAGGTCGAGCCTACCGTCACCGCGTTTCAGGCCGCCGCGGCCAACGCCGACTGGGCGAACGCTCCCGGCTATTATCAGATCCTGACCAACCAGCCGGGCGATGGCTCGTGGCCGATCACCGCCGCGACTTTCATCCTCATGTATGGCGAGCCTGCCGACAAGGGGGCCTCGGCCGAGGCGATCAAGTTCTTCGACTGGGCCTTCGCCAAGGGCGACAAGATGGCTGAGGAGCTCGACTACATTCCCATGCCTCAGTCCGTCGTCGCGCTCATCCGAAAGACTTGGGACTCCGAGATCAAGAACAAGTGACCCCAATGCGGGGGAGGCAGCCCCTCCCCCGCTTTCAACGCGGAGCTTCGCGTGACCAGTCATTCCATTTCAGACAGCGCAGATATGGCGGCGTCTCGTTCGCGCGCAGATGCGCTGGCTTCGTTCAAGACAGGCGACACCATTTTCCAATGGATGACCTATCTAGCCGCCGCCTGTGTGCTGCTCGTTCTTGGCGGCATCATCGTCTCACTGTTCTTCGGCGCCTGGCCTGCCATCTCGACCTTCGGCCTCGACTTCCTGACGACCCAGCGCTGGGCGCCCAATGCGCGCCCGCAGGCGGTGCTGGGCGGCCTTGGCCCGATCTACGGCACCCTCGTCACCTCTGTCATCGCGCTCATCATCGCTGCGCCTGTCGGGCTTGGCATTGCGGTGTTTCTCACGGAGCTTTGCCCGCAATGGCTACGTCGCCCGATTGGCGTGGCTGTGGAGCTGCTGGCGGGCATCCCATCCATCATCTATGGCATCTGGGGCTTCTTCGTGCTCGGCCCATGGCTCGCGGACACGATCGAGCCGGCCATAGCCAACGCCTTCGAGGGCGTTCCAATTCTCGGCGCGCTATTCGACGGGCCTGCAAGCAACCTCAGCATCTTCAACGCTTCGCTCGTATTGGCGATCATGATCCTTCCCTTCGTGACAGCCATAGCGCGCGACGTCTTCAGCACTGTCCCGCCAGTCCTGAAGGAAGCGGCCTATGGCCTTGGCTGCACGAGATGGGAAGTCGTCCGTCATGTGGTGCTGCCATTCACCCGGGTCGGCGTCATCGGCGGCATCATGCTCGCGCTTGGCCGCGCGCTCGGCGAGACCATGGCCGTGACCTTCGTGATCGGCAACTCCTTCCGCATCTCCGGTTCGATATTCGCCCCGGGCACGACAATCTCAGCCGCCATCGCCAGCGAGTTCGCAGAAAGCCGCGACCTGCATCAGTCTGCCCTGATCCTGCTTGGCCTGCTGCTCTTCGTTCTTACCTTCTTCGTCCTCGCCGCCGCCCGCCTCATGCTGATGCGCCTTGAGCGCAAGCAGGGAGCCTGACATGAACCCTCTCTACGCACGCCGCCGCCGCAAGAGCGCCATCGCCATGATGCTATGCGTCGGCGCTACGGTGTTTGGCCTGACATGGCTCGTTCTTATTCTCGCGACGCTCTTCTGGAATGGCCTTGCGGGCTTCACCCTCGACGTATTCACCCAGATGACGCCTCCGCCCAACGCGCAGGACGGCGGCTTGCTCAACGCTATCGTCGGCAGTCTCATTCTCACGGGGCTCGGCATCGCAGTAGGCGCGCCCATCGGCGTCCTCGCGGGCACCTTCATGGCGGAATACGGTCGCTATTCAAAGCTGACCTCCATCATTCGCTTCATCAACGACATCCTGCTCAGCGCCCCTTCGATCATCATCGGGCTTTTCGTCTATGGCGCTGTCGTCGTGCCCATGGGCGGCTTCTCGGGCCTCGCAGGCGCCATCGCGCTCGCCGTCATCGCCCTGCCAGTGGTTGTGCGCACGACGGAGGACATGCTGCTGCTTGTGCCGATCCAATTGCGCGAGGCCGCAGCAGCGCTCGGCATGCCGCGCTCCTACGTGATCAAGCGGGTCACATGGCAGGCGGCGCGAACCGGCCTAGTCACCGGCCTGCTGCTTGCGGTGGCGCGCATCAGCGGCGAGACAGCCCCGCTCCTCTTCACCGCGCTCTCGAACCAGTTCTGGAGCGTCGATCTCCTGAAGACGATGGCGAACCTGCCGGTCACCATCAACAACTTCATCAACAACCCTGACCCGAACTGGAAGCGGCTCGCATGGTCGGGCGCGCTCATCATCACCATGGCAGTGCTGGCGCTCAATATCTTGGCGCGCAGCCTCTCCGCGAGGAGTCAATCGAAATGAACGACCTGTCCATCACGGAGCCCGCCACCAAGATCGCGGTTCGCAATCTCCATTTCTATTATGGCGGCGGCAAGCCCGCGCTGAAGAACATCAACCTGTCGCTGGGCGCCAATCAGGTGACGGCATTCATCGGCCCTTCGGGCTGCGGCAAGTCAACGCTGCTGCGTGTGCTCAACCGCATGTACGACCTCTATCCGAACCAGCGGGCTGAAGGCGAGGTGCTGCTGGATGGTGAGAATATTCTTTCGCCGAAGCAGGACCTGAACCTGCTCCGCGCACGCATCGGCATGGTGTTCCAGAAGCCGACGCCCTTCCCCATGACGATTTATGAGAACATCGCCTTCTGCATTCGCCTTTACGAGAAGCTTCCCAAGAGCGAACTCGATGGCCGCGTTGAAAAGGCGCTGCGCAGCGCCGCGCTCTGGGATGAGGTTAAGGACAAGCTGAACGTCAGCGGCCTCAGCCTTTCCGGCGGACAACAGCAGCGCCTTTGCATCGCCCGCACGGTCGCGATTAAGCCCGAGGTGATCCTCTTT
Organism: Beijerinckiaceae bacterium; assembly: GCA_947455285.1. Lineage (GTDB taxonomy): Bacteria > Pseudomonadota > Alphaproteobacteria > Rhizobiales > Beijerinckiaceae > Terripilifer. Next base: position 5,575 of record CANGOK010000114.1, read on the forward strand.
GACGAGCCCTGCTCCGCGCTTGACCCCATCTCCACCGCCAAGATCGAGGAACTGATAGACGAGCTGTCAGAGAGCTACACAATCGCGATCGTAACCCACAACATGCAGCAGGCCGCGCGCGTCTCGGACATGACCGCCTTCATGTATCTGGGCGAGCTCATCGAGTTCAACGAGACGACAAAGATGTTTACCTCGCCCGCCCAGCAACGTACGCAAGATTACATTACTGGTCGCTTCGGTTGACCCCGGGAGAAATGAAATGACGGAACATACTGTCAGGGCCTTTGACCGTGAGCTTGAACTGCTCGGCCGAAAGATCTCGGAAATGGGAGGCATCGCCGAAAAGATGCTGTCCGAATCCATCGAGGCGTTGATCAGCCTTAATGTGGACGAGGCAAACGCCATCATCGCAACGGATCTGCGGCTCGATGTGCTTCAGCGCGAAATCGAGGAAGAGGCCGTTCATATCATCGCGCGTCGTCAGCCCCTTGGCCCCGACTTACGCGAGATCATCGGCGCCATGCGCATCTCGGGCGATCTCGAACGCGTCGGCGATCTCGCGAAGAACATCGCCAAGCGCACGGTGGCGCTCGCAGACGACCAGCGTTTGCCGCGCGCCATGATCGGCCTGCGGCACATGGGCCAGCTCGCCGCCATGCAGCTGAAGGATGTGCTCGACGCCTATGGTCAGGGCGATGTGGAGCGGGCGGACAGCGTGTGGCGACGCGACGCTGAGATCGATGCGCTTGAAGATTCCGTATTCCGCGATCTCCTCACCTTCATGATGGAAGATCCGCGCAACATTTCTTCCTGCACCCACCTGCTGTTCTGCTCAAAGAACGTCGAGCGCGCGGGGGACCACGCGACGAACATCGCGGAAACGGTGCACTACATCGTCACAGGCGAAACGCTGCCCGTCGACAGACCAAAGACCTCTGAGAGCGGTCGCTGGATAGCTGACAGGTGAGCACGATGGAAACGCCGACAAGAAAATCGTCAACGCCTCATGTCCTCGTCGTCGAAGACGACGATTCACTCGCTGAATTGCTGTCCTATAATCTCAAGGCGGAAGGATACACAGTGAGCCGCGTCGATCGCGGAGATGAAGCCGAAACCCTGCTTCAGGAAATCACGCCGGACCTTGTCATTCTCGACTGGATGCTGCCAGGCGTCACGGGCTTCGAGCTTTGCCGGCGCTTGCGCACCCACGAGGACAAACGCGACCTGCCGATCATCCTTCTCACCGCGCGAGGCGAAGAAACCGACCGGGTTCGGGGCCTCTCGATCGGCGCCGACGACTATGTGGTCAAGCCATTCTCAGTTCCCGAATTAATGGCGCGTGTGCGCGCATTGCTACGCCGTGCGCGCCCTGAGCGCGTGGCGGAGCAGCTGAAAATGGGCGATCTGACGCTCGACAAGCACAACCGGCGCGTATTGCGCGGCGAGCGCGAAATCCACCTCGGCCCCACGGAATTCCGACTGCTGGAACATCTGATGGAAAAGCCCGGCCGCGTGTTCCCCCGCGCCACCCTTCTCGACGCAGTCTGGGGCCTGACCGCTGACATCGACGAACGCACGGTTGACGTGCATGTCGGCCGGTTGCGCAAGGCGCTCGTCCGCGGCCGCGAGAAAGATCCGATCCGAACGGTTCGAGGCGCGGGATATTCTTTCGACGAGACCTTCGGGAAGGCTTGAGGAAAAGGTTTGGGTCAGCTCATACGCGGGCCCACTTTGCATCAAAGATATGTTCAATTTATTCTCCCGTAGCTTACGGCTATGGGGGGAAGAAAATGCGGCGGTTGTTGAAGGTTGGCGCGGCGCTTATCGGCGGCCTGTTGTGGGCCATGCCCGCACTGGCGGACTATCCGGACCGGATCATCAAACTTGTCGTGCCCTTTCCGCCCGGCGGGGGCGTCGATCTCATCGCGCGTTTCGTTGGCCAAGGCATCGCGGAAGAGCTGGGCCAGCCCGTCATCATCGAGAACAAGCCGGGGGGCGGCACATTGACCGGGACGGATTTCGTCGCCCGGAGCGCGCCTGACGGCTACACGCTGGTGCTGGCCTCCTTCGCTCATGCGGTGAACCCGAGCCTGCAGCCCAAGATGCCCTATGATACCGCGAAGGCTTTTCAGCCCATCGGTCTTATTGGCCGCTCCTACAATGTGCTCGTCACCTCGCCAACGTCGAAATTCAAGACGGTGGGCGACATCATCAAGGCGAGCAAGGAGAAGCCGGGCTCGCTGACCTATGCGTCGCAAGGCATCGGCACGTCGGCGCACCTTGCCGGCGAACTTTTCAAGAACCTCGGCGACGTCAACATTCTTCATGTGCCCTATCGAGGCGTTGCGCAGGCGCTGCAAGATGTCTTGAGCGGACAGGTCGACATGATGTGGCCGACATCAGCCGCCGCCACCGGGCTCATCAATGGGGGGCAGCTTCATGCCCTGGCCAGCACTGCGCCTGCGGGCAAATCGTCTCTCCCCGGCGTAACCTCCATCGCCGAACAGGGCGTGCCCGGTTATGTCGTGGACGGCTGGTACGGGATCTATGCCCCCGCCGGCACGCCAAAGGATATTGCGACGAAGCTCAATGCGACCCTCAATCATGTCGTGCAGAAAGCGGAGTTTCAGCGCCGCGTCGAACCGGAAGGTCTGGTCGTGACGCCCGGAACGCCCGAAGCCTTCGACGCATTCGTACAAGGCGAGGTCGCGCGCTGGAGCAAGATCGTCATTGAGAACAAGATCACGGCCGAGTGATTAAATCGAAAGGACGAAGTTCGAAGACATTCCAATCGAAACTCCCCGCTCGATAACTTCGCCTCGTGCAACGGTTAGCCAATGCGGGGCGATGATGAAAAAAGCGATCATGGCGATGACCATCCTGAGTTCGGTGGCGTCACTGGCGGGATATGCGCAGGCGCAAGCTTCCGTTCCGGCATTCTATGAGGCCGCCGCCAAGATCAAACCCGAAGGAGCCCTCGGGCAGATCGTCAGCCAGGAAGAAATTGGGACGAGCGTACCGGGCGCGCGCGCCTGGCGTATCGCCTATGTCTCTTCTGATCTGGCAGACCGCAAAAGCATCGTGACCGCCGTGGTCATCGCCCCAGCTGGCGAGACGCCCGCCGGCGGACGCCCTGTCATCGCTTGGGCGCATGGCACCACCGGAACAGCCCAGAACTGCGGCCCGTCGCAGGTCGTGAACCCTGCGAAAGAGCTAAACGAATATTTCCTCATAGATGGGGATTCATGGACCGACTACGGCCAGCCCGGCCTAGAGGCCTTCATCGGGCAAGGCTATGTCGTCGTCGCCACGGATTATCAGGGGCTGGGAGGCGGCGGGCGCCATCAATATGCGGTTGCGGCCACGCAGGCGCGTGATGTCCTCAATTCCATCCGCGCCGCCCGATCCATGCAGGCCACAGGCGCCGGTGACAAAGCCGTCATCTACGGATGGTCGCAGGGAGGCGGCGCCGCCCTTGCCGCAGCGAGCCTTCCCGCATCTGATGACACTCAGCTTCTGGGGGTAGTGGCGCTGGCGCCCTTCGACACCGCGCCACTGATGTCGGGCAAGGCGAACGACGCCGCAGGGGCGGAAAAGCTGCTTCAGGACGTTGCGGGCGCGTTTTCGGACAATGTCTTCAACTTCGCCCATTTCGCCATGAACATGTGGGGGACGCAGGCCGCCTTCCCGCAACTGAACCTCACCGACCTGTTCACCGCGGACGGCGCGAAGGCTGTCGACAGGGTCTTCTCCAATAAATGCATGCATTCAGGCGCCGACACCCTGAACTTCGCCTATGGGGCCACCTATAAATCGTTGCTCAACGCAAAACTGGAAAACGCGCAAGCTTGGGTCAAGGCGCTGGTGCAAGGCAGCGTGGCGCCGGTGAAGCCACTCGCCCCGGTCGTCATCTACTGGGGCACGAAAGATACCGTCGTTCCACCTGTCATGGGCAAGCTCTATCAGGACCAGATGTGCCAGATCGGCGGCAATGTCGCGCGGGTTCAACTGATGGGAGAGCAAACCCACTATTCAACGCCGGGCGCCGCCAAGCCCTTGTTTTTGCAGTGGGTGAAGGACCGGATTGATGGCAAGCCGGCGACCAACGCCTGCCCCACCAACTAGGCCCCGC